>NZ_BAABIZ010000215.1:0-500 GCF_039543045.1 Bartonella jaculi | reverse complement strand
CCATGAAATGTCTCGTCATGACATATCTCAGCCTGCCCTTCTTTTTGATCTTCGTAAAATTCTTGCTCCATACATTGCCTATTGCTTTACAATCGTCATTGGCAATACAATGCACGAAACCCCTTCACCTTATAAGCCTGACAGTGTCAGTCAAAAGAGCACTTCTTTAAAAAAGCACTTTTTTCACTTGCTTATAGCTTATGAGAGAAACCCCAATACCAAACCCTCTCATAAAATCGTTTTCAAAGGCACTTCAAAGGCGATAGAGCGCCATTGTGAAGTGAGAGGTACAAATTATCACTCCACACAACAAAGCCTCTCTCAAGCCGTTTTTTTAAAGATTGCTTTCAAACGTTGAAACTGTTAGCGTATCCACGAGGCGTGAGCCAGTTTTGCCAGGACGGCTTTGCCGGATCTGCGAGGAGTTGACCGCCCTCCACGCCTTCTCATTTTTCCCCACACACCGGTTCCTTCTTTGCAAAGCCAACCAAGCCGTTTTT
>NZ_BAABIZ010000214.1:0-503 GCF_039543045.1 Bartonella jaculi | reverse complement strand
GGTACTATCAACGAGAATACGACGCGTGAATATTTTCTTCCCAGAGGCAGCGATAAAGCTATCAATATCTTCTTTTTTAATGCAATGAGAAGCGTCATAGCATTTGCATTGGATAGCCGCATAGCCTTCTTCATCACGGATTGTAGCGACCAGATCAATGCCAATATCACGCCCATCTTCCCCATGCTCCTTAGCCCACTCGTAATAACTCTGAACCTTTTCGTATTCCTGCTTTTGTAAAGGGTCTTCAGACAGATAAGCCATCACAAGGTTTTCAAAAAGTGTTCCCAATTCACGGGGTGATTTTGCCTTTTCACGATAATATTCTAACAAAGAACGTAAAGTGACTTGTTTGTTATCAGACTTAACAGATTGAAGCATATTACAATAAAAATCCCTTGCCTTATAAGATGATCAATAATCATCAAAAGAATCAAAACGAATTCAATTAAATGCACTTAAAACAAATATCGATAATAAAGTGAGAAAAAAGTGCTAAAAAA
>NZ_BAABIZ010000213.1:0-506 GCF_039543045.1 Bartonella jaculi | reverse complement strand
TGCCAATGGCTGCTTTGACCAGGTTCTTTTCTGCTTCACGGGTGATACGATCGACAAAAGGAGCGGTTTTGGGCAAAGATGGTCCAACACCAGCCATTTCCGTTATTTGGCTGGTCAAACCTGCTGTCACCATCGAGGAAACAATGCTGAGTATAGTCTTGGAAGAACCAAGCTCATAAAAGACAAAGTTGCCATAAAAAAGAAAGCTATTCTAGAGTAGCTTTAATTCTTTTACAGAGAAATTCATAAAAATTACTAGCGTAATAATGAGGATTGCTAGGTGGAAACTTAACCCTCCCAAAACTGCGTATAGTCAAAGTAAAATGTCTTGCCAAAATCAGTTCTACTCACAACGAGCTGCTATGGTTTTGCTAAGCCTTGTTTTCTATAGTTTCAGTTTTTGTAAACAATATTACCACCATAAACCGTTTCAAAGTCTGTATAAATTATAAACGCTCCGTATTTTCTCACTATCAATTTCACCTCTTCCATAGTTTTTTCCAAAA
>NZ_BAABIZ010000212.1:0-506 GCF_039543045.1 Bartonella jaculi | reverse complement strand
ATGCTATAAGGTGCTGGAGTTTAATGCATAATGCTTCAATCTGATAAGTCTGATAACAAACACGTCTCATTACGCTCTCTCTTACAATTCTATCGTGAAAAGGCAAAATCACCCCGTGAATTGGGAACCCTTTTTGAAAATCTTGTGATGGCTTATCTATCTGAAGACCCTTTACAAAAGCAGGAATACGAAAAGGTTCAAACTTATTCGGAATGGGCTGAGGAACATGATGAAGATGGGCGTGATATCGGCATTGATCTGGTCGCTACAATCCGTGATCAAGGAGGTTATGCGGCTATTCAATGTAAATGCTATGATGCTTCTCACATCATTAAAAAAGAAGACATTGATAGTTTTATTGCTGCCTCTGGGAAGAAAATATTCACGCGTCGTATTCTGGTTGATAGTACCGAAAGCAATTGGAGTGATAATGCGAACAACACTTGTGATGGTCAAGAGGTTCGTATTCAACAGATTAATCTGTTTGATTTAGAAAACAGTCAAAT
>NZ_BAABIZ010000211.1:0-510 GCF_039543045.1 Bartonella jaculi | reverse complement strand
CTTCTCTTGTGAGAACGCGCTCTATCTCTGTCGTGCGCCCAAAGGAAAACAAAGTGCCCCCAGCTGTTAAGCGCACACCGCTTTCATACTCCAACATGCTGTCATCAAGGCGTGACATATTGCATTCAACAGCTTGCACATCATAACCATAAACGCCACGACGAAAATCAGAGCGTAAACTTTTGGAAAGGTCGACAATCGCTTCAATTGCCTCAAGATCACCTCGTTCAGGCAACTGATCAAAGTCAAGTTGAAAGGAATTCCACCAAGCACGCTCTGGCCATGCGGGTGTAAAGTGTACTGAGAGTCCAAGCCATTCAAGCCCCCGATCAATTGCCGCTACAGAGCCACGAATATTTTGCCATTCAAGTCCCTGATCAATCAAATCATAAAGGTTTGGAACATAAGGTGTAAGCTCTCCAAGCCCGTATTCTTCAATGAGCCACGGCAAGAAACGGGGAGGGCGTGTGATCAGTTTTGCGCGTGAAATCCCCAAAACAGAACCATCAA
>NZ_BAABIZ010000210.1:0-510 GCF_039543045.1 Bartonella jaculi | reverse complement strand
TTGATGGTTCTGTTTTGGGGATTTCACGCGCAAAACTGATCACACGCCCTCCCCGTTTCTTGCCGTGGCTCATTGAAGAATACGGGCTTGGAGAGCTTACACCTTATGTTCCAAACCTTTATGATTTAATTGATCAAGGGCTTGCATGGCAAAATATTCGCGGCTCTATAGCGGCAATAGAGTTGGGGCTTGAATGGCTAGGGATTACAGCACGCTTTCAACCCGCCTGGACGGGGCGGGTATGGTGGAACTCCTTTCAACTCTACTTTGACAACCTCCCTGAACGAACGCAGCTTGAAGCTATTGAAGTAATCACCGACCTTTCCAAATGTCTGCGCTCTGATTTTCGCCGTGGTGTCATGGGTTATGATGTGGGGGCTATGGAATGCAATATGTCACGCCTTGATGACAGCATGTTGGAGTATGAAAGCGGTGTGCGCTTAACAGCTGGGGGCACTTTGTTTTCCTTTGGGCGCACGACAGAGATAGAGCGCGTTCTCACAAGAGAAG
>NZ_BAABIZ010000209.1:0-514 GCF_039543045.1 Bartonella jaculi | reverse complement strand
AAACCGCATCTAATAATAAACAAGAGCCTGCAAAAAAATACGAATTCACGGGTGAAACAATAGAGGTTGGCTTTAAAACGCTGCATAGAATTAGAGCTTTAAGAGATTTTGGTGATGTCAAAAAAGGGGACCTCGGTGGTTTTATACAAGGTGAAAGCAACCTCTCTCATGATGGCAATTGCTGGGTTGGTGGTAAAGCTAAAGTTTATAGCAATGCGCGGGTTTTCGATAATGCCGTTGTAAGTGGTTATGCCCATGTGAACAATGTTGCTTGCATTTATGAAAATGCCCGTGTTTATGGCAAGGCTGTTGTGGCTGGTAATATTTATGGCAATGCAGAGGTCTATGGCTTTGCACGCATTTATCCTGATGCTCATATTTTCGAAAATGCGCGCGTTCATTATTACGCTTGTGTCTTTAATGATACAAAAATTTATGGCAATGCGAAAATTTCTGGATATGCTTGTATTTTTGCAAATGTAAAGATTTTTCGCAATGCGGTCATTAAAGGTGA
>NZ_BAABIZ010000208.1:0-525 GCF_039543045.1 Bartonella jaculi | reverse complement strand
ATTCGTGAATTTCCTATAGAGGGGAATGAA
This sequence comes from Bartonella jaculi, assembly GCF_039543045.1. Taxonomy (NCBI): domain Bacteria; kingdom Pseudomonadati; phylum Pseudomonadota; class Alphaproteobacteria; order Hyphomicrobiales; family Bartonellaceae; genus Bartonella; species Bartonella jaculi. Next base: position 495 of record NZ_BAABIZ010000208.1, on the reverse strand, counting down.
TTAGGTCGGCGTCTTGATAGACGGTATGAGTGGCATCCTTTGGTCAAAAATAACAGCATAAAACAATGAAGAAACCTCTTTTGAAGTCTTAAGACAACCACGCAAAACTCTTTTTATGGCATTCTCATCAAAGAACTTTTCTCCAAAAGCAAATGATCTTAGTGACTTTGTAAAAAGAGTTTTGGCAGTCTTGTCAGTTCACTCTAGACCCTATAGCATTTTTTTCAAATGAGAAAAAACAAAAAACAATATATTTCAATATGTTAGTGTTTTAAGATACAACTTATTAAAACAGCCATAACAAATAAATACAACTGTAAATATATATTTGTCAGTTTGTGTCTGTAAATTGAACTGACAAAAGTGACCATTTCAATGACACATAAAACGTTTCAAATTATCACTTTTGATGCTTTTAAAGCACATATTGAATTCGTATTGATGGCCATAAAACGAATAGCAAATTCCACTATTTTGCTAATCTAACCATGTGTC
>NZ_BAABIZ010000207.1:0-528 GCF_039543045.1 Bartonella jaculi | reverse complement strand
TTAAGTAACTTAATCTCTATTACAGAAAATGCTTTTGATATTTAAAGCAAGAAAAAATAATCTCTTTATTAAAGTTGTATAACAACCATAAACCCATAGGTTAATTTAGACTCTAAATGTGCTTTATGTTCATTTAACATTCCCCCACATTCTCATTTAGGTCTCGTTATAGGAAATGCATATAGCGCCAAGGTAAAAGACTCAGAATGTTATCATGTCACAAACGACAACATCAAACTCTGACTTTATCGAAATTTGAAATAATTCTCACCCATTAATTTCAAACTCCATTCACGGTGGTTCCTTAGCTCTAAAATATGTCTTTTTTATGTTTTGAATATGTTTTTAAATTTTTTCATTGGAGAATTTGTTATGAAAAAATTATCTGCCACATCAAAGAAACCACATAGTTTGGGCACTTTGCCTATTTCTCGATGTTTAGCTTTATTTTCAAAGCTTTCGTTGGGAACGGCAATGGTCGCTCTTTTATCAAGTGCATCTCCTGTATGGGCAAAAAAAATTGATATA
>NZ_BAABIZ010000206.1:0-535 GCF_039543045.1 Bartonella jaculi | reverse complement strand
GAAAATAATAACTGAGTTATAATTGTTATAAACATTAATTTTAAAGGCTTCTTATAAGATAGCTCATTTCTGTCTCTAAAACGTTTAAACCTTCACTTAGAGAGGCTCTCATAAGCATATTTTCATTTTGCATTCAAACTATAACTCCTTTACAAATTAACCAGCTCAAATTTGAGCTCGTTATCTTTAGGAAGAGAGTATTCTTTAAACAGCATTGTTTTACTAACAATTTAGTAAAACCCCATGCTTTTATGATGTTACAACGGTTTTGAAATTTACCTGCTTATCTTTTCTCTTAAAGAGCTGCCCCCAATTTTGGGGTGACTAAAATTACTCAGTCCAAATTTGGGCTCACTACTTTTAAACTATAACTTTTAAAATGTTTTTTGCTCGCTTGCTTGCGTTATATCATTAAAAGGCTTTTGATTTCATAAGACATAACATTATGAATTTCATACCTGCTATGTCTTACTCCGGTAAAAAAATACCGCGGTTATAAAATCAATCTTGTCTTTAAATCTTTTTATACGCCCTT
>NZ_BAABIZ010000205.1:0-542 GCF_039543045.1 Bartonella jaculi | reverse complement strand
CAAGATGAAGCCTTGGCGTTTCGGGTGTTGGCCGCCCGCTACAGACAAACAGAAAAAACGGTGGATTTAGGCACCTTTGATCTTGTGGACTGTTCTGATTTGCAAGTGCGTGCTGCCGTTGAATTGCCTTCAAGCGATTGTTCTGTCATCTTTGAAATTGAAAGAAACAACGGTACAGTTTATCAACTGCTGCCCTTTCAATTGCTCAAGCTGACCGAATATATCAATGAAAAAGTCAAGCTTCGCGCCATTCTTAAAGGTACAGAGAAACTCTCACCCGTCTTATTTGCCCCTGTACAATTGATTGCAGGAAAGATTCATAAAACAGCCACTTATGTCACAAGGGCTTTTGCCTTTGGGGAAAAGGCAAGATTGACCAGTTATATCAAAACCTTCTTGCCGGGCGGTTCTTCATTCACCCTCGAGATGCAACTGGATGATGGTGCTTTCACCCCTTTAAAACTGGATGAGACAGAACAACTCGCTGAACCGCTTTGGACAGAGCGTAAATTTGTGAGCAGCGACAAAACAGCACGACAAGC
>NZ_BAABIZ010000204.1:0-547 GCF_039543045.1 Bartonella jaculi | reverse complement strand
CCAGTGGCTTCGTTTACCAAACCAAGCAGCTGTGGAGCGGCAGGCGATGTGTTTACCGATGGCTCAAGCGTAAGCGGCGGCTATAGCTTAACGTATGCCTGGGATTTAGGCGAAGGCTTTACGTCGACCTTACAAAACCCAGCGGTACCAGCGTACACCACAGCAGGACCGAAAACGATCACCTTAACAGTAACTTCATCAGGTAATGGCTGTAAAGACACCTTTACCGATGTATATCAATACAATGGCGCAACGCCAATGGCAAGCTTTACGGCATCGTCCACAACGGTGTGTCAGGATGGAACAGTGACCTTGGATGCCACCGGCTCAACCACCGGCGTAAGCCCGATTAAGGATTACATCTGGGAATTCAGCGAAGGCGGCACGGTGATCAACACGATCTCAGCAGCTAACCAGGCAGTGGTATCGATCAACTTCCCGGCTATCACCTCAAGCCACACGTATGATGTGAAACTGACAGTGAGAACCCAGGATGGTTGTGAAAGCAGCACAGCGCCACAGTCGATCACGGTACACCCGGTAGCCA
>NZ_BAABIZ010000203.1:0-561 GCF_039543045.1 Bartonella jaculi | reverse complement strand
TAAAAGTATAACACCACCCACCCACATGTTCATTTTTATAGCGGAATCCTGATTGAATCATGCATGCATGGACTGTTGCCTGTGCATTAATACTCTGCTCTCTATTTTCTGAATCAAGATCGATAAGACTCGGCATTCCACATTCTAACAATGCTTTTCCTACCTCAGTAAAGTCTGCTCCTGGCTTCTCCCACATATATATGTATCCAGGAGAAGGCTTAAAAAAATTACATCCAGCTATATTTAACAGGATTATCCCGCTTAATAATCTTAAAATGTGTTTCATTTTTTGCTCCCTAAATTAATTGAATCAACATGTATACGGTGAGATAACCCATAGTCATGTCTACATGCTTGATCCGCATGACCATAACAAGCGTGGGGACTTGGATAACTAAATAGCACTTTTCCTGCTTCTTTCGCTGCGTTACTATCAGGGGGTCTCTGTCCAAAAGTAGCAGGATTTTGACCAAACACTACACCAACAAAGTCATCTGCGTGGTTTTCCAAGCCAATATGGGTTTGATGACTATCACTTATATAATTGTGCGTATTTGCCAT
>NZ_BAABIZ010000202.1:0-568 GCF_039543045.1 Bartonella jaculi | reverse complement strand
AGGTTTTGCCTCTGCAACTGACTGGAGAGGGAGGAGAGGCGGTTCAAACAGTCTCACGTGTTGAAATTGTGCCGGTGATCGCAAAGGATAAGGTGCCTGAAAAAGAGAATAATACGGTGCTTAAGGAACGCGGATCTTGAGATTATACTGCTTGGGGAATTTTGTTTGGAGATTGTAGAGTTTTAAGACTGTAGTGTTCGGTGGGCATGTTTCTTGGAGAACATGGTGTGGGAGGATTCCAGTGTTTCAAAATGACGGTATTTGGAGAATGTGGTTTCTCTCTTAAGGATTGTTGATGTTCTCAAAGGGTGTAGATTAAATTCTATGGGAGTATTCGGGAGTCTTTCGTGGTGGGTGATAAGCCACTGCAGGCGGCAAGCTGTGGGGTGCTTGTGCAAAAGAGGGGAACGGATACAGAATGAGGATGAAAGTTCAATTAAAACAGTGCGTAGAGCAGATCTTTTTGAAGATAAAACCCAAAAGTAAGCGCTCGAGGGAACTCTCTTTTTAATCAAGATATCTTATTTGATCATAAGATCTTACCATGATGACCGTTTAGGGATGACCG
>NZ_BAABIZ010000201.1:0-571 GCF_039543045.1 Bartonella jaculi | reverse complement strand
CTTCTGCCAAAAGCCAACTGGAAACATCCCGCTCTTTGCCCGTGGTGATAATAAAAGCCCCTAAATGAAGATCAGCACTCATCTGTCCAGAAGCCATAGGATTTAAACGACTTTCTAACACCGCAACCCGTATTGCTGGAGCCACCAGCATCTGTGTTTCAAGCTCTTCTAAATTAAAACGCCCAAATTGACAGCCGCAATCGCGCACATCTGGCAAAGCCCTTTTAAGGCTCCTTATCACCGCCTCACGAAACTGATTGATGCGCCCCAGACTCTCAACAGCTTGTCTCATGAAAAGACCCTTTCCAGCCAATCCTCTGCTGCTTTGACAATTTCCACTTTATTGCGCTCTGAAAGCCCTAAATAGGCACGTGCCGGCATGGTCACTTGAGGCACACAAACAAAACGCTGTGCCTTGCTGCTTTTAAGAAAAAAGCGCAGGGTTTTGCCATTTTTCGGGAAAATAGCCCCACCCAATTGATGAATCCGCGCATAAACCAACCCAGAGCCCACAATCACCTGTTCTGGTGAGGCTTTCATATCAATGGAGCGTGAGAGCGCCCCACTGGCA
>NZ_BAABIZ010000200.1:0-571 GCF_039543045.1 Bartonella jaculi | reverse complement strand
TGCCAGTGGGGCGCTCTCACGCTCCATTGATATGAAAGCCTCACCAGAACAGGTGATTGTGGGCTCTGGGTTGGTTTATGCGCGGATTCATCAATTGGGTGGGGCTATTTTCCCGAAAAATGGCAAAGCCCTGCGCTTTTTTCTTAAAAGCAGCAAGGCACAGCGCTTTGTGTGTGTTCCCCAAGTGACCATGCCGGCACGCCCTTATTTAGGGCTTTCAGAGCACAATAAAGTGGAAATTGTCAAAGCGGCAGAAGATTGGCTGGAAAGGGTCTTTTCATGAGACAAGCTGTTGAGAGTCTGGGGCGCATCAATGCGTTTCGTGAGGCGGTGATAAGGAGCCTTAAAGGCGCTTTGCCGGATGTGCGTGATTGCGGCTGTCAATTTGGGCGTTTCAATTTAGAAGAGCTTGAAACACAAATGCTTGTTGCGCCAGCTGTGCGTGTTGCGGTGTTAGAAAGTCGTTTAAATCCTATGGCTTCTGGACAGATGAGTGCTGATCTTCATTTAGGGGCTTTTATTATCACCACGGGCAAAGAGCGGGATGTTTCCAGTTGGCTTTTGGCAGAAG
>NZ_BAABIZ010000199.1:0-576 GCF_039543045.1 Bartonella jaculi | reverse complement strand
ATGCGCGCGTTCATTATTACGCTTGTGTCTTTAATGATACAAAAATTTATGGCAATGCAAAAATTTCTGGATATGCTTGTATTTTTGCAAATGTAAAGATTTTTCGCAATGCGGTCATTAAAGGTGACACTTGGGTTCGCAATAATATTGAAGTCTGTAATAAAGAAATTCTCTATAATGATCAGTCATTAAAAGAAGCTGCTTAAATAAAGCACGGGCGCGGCGGGGGTGCCCTCCTTTAAACATCTCATTCAAAAATTTAATCTTCTTTATAAAGGAATTGTGCCATGCAAAAGAAATTTGCACTCACAAATGAAACACGTGTATTTGGTAACCATATTCTTTATCGCATTAAAGCATTAAAAGACTTTTCTGATGTCAAGGCTGGTGATCTTGGGGGCTTTATTGAAAAGGAAAGCAACCTCTCGCATGAGGGTAATTGCTGGGTTTATGATGATGCTCTTGTTTTTAAAAATGGTCACGTTTCTGAAAATGCAAGGGTTTTTGGCAATGCTATCACTTGTGGTCATATCTATGGTCATGCGCGGGTTTATGACAATGCTATCGTTGCTGGCT
>NZ_BAABIZ010000198.1:0-580 GCF_039543045.1 Bartonella jaculi | reverse complement strand
GCTGTGAATTTTTCGCAACTGCAAAAAGTTGAAAAAGATGTTAAAGAACAAGTAGCAGCCAGTAGCTTCGTGAAACAGGATTCTGAAACGAAACATATCACCATTGGTAAAGAAACAGATGGTGATCAAATTGATATTGCCAACAACAAAAGTGAAAAGCGTACTCTTACAGGTATAAAGAGTGGATCACTCTCAGCAGATTCAAATGAAGCAGTTACAGGTTCGCAGCTGTTTACTACAAATCAAAATGTGACAACTGTAGCCAAGAATATAGCGAAGTCCTTTGGGGGTAACGCTAAATATGAAGATGGCAAGTGGACCGATCCAACTTTTAAAATAAAGACAGTTAATGCTGATGGTGAGGAAAAAGATGAGGCTTATAATGATGTAGCTTCTGCTTTTGAAGGTGTTGGTACTTCTATCACGAATGTTAAAAATGAGATTACCAAACAGATTAATAATGAAATTGCCAATGTAAAAGGCGATAGTCTTGTTAAGTGGGATAAAGATGAGCAACTCATCAAGATTGGTGCAGAAAAATACGGTAATAGAATCACTATTTCCGATAAGGATGGTAAGG
>NZ_BAABIZ010000197.1:0-580 GCF_039543045.1 Bartonella jaculi | reverse complement strand
AGACTTATCTGATCATAATGATATTGGTGCGACTGAAGTTAATGTTAAATCCTCTTCTATTACCGTGGAGGGTAATGGATTTTACGGTATATATTTTAAGGGAGAGAGGCCGCTTATAGAATTCAGACTTCATGAAGAGGATTCATCAGAGAAAGAAAAAACGCCACCAAGACTGGAGGTTGTTAATTTGGAAAAAACGACATTTTCTGTGCAGGATGATGCTATTTATAGTACCAATATCACTAACAGCGTTGTTAGTTTAATGCAAAGCACTCTTAGTTCAGGGAGTTCTTTGTTAAAAGCTGAGAATGGGGCCTCTGTGATTATTTTAGCAGATGCCTCTACTCTTGAAGGAAGTACCTCTGTAGATAAAACTTCTACTGCCGAATTTTATTTAGGCAATGGTTCGACGTGGATTTTAAAACAAAAACAACAAAGAGAGCCGCGTGAATCTGGTTGGGTAGATGATTCATCACTTTCACTCGTAAGCCTTATGGGTGATAGTTCTATTAATTTTAAAAAATTAAAGTCTGCTTCGACTTACGATTATCGAACACTCCACATTGGAAAAGGAACGGGT
>NZ_BAABIZ010000196.1:0-585 GCF_039543045.1 Bartonella jaculi | reverse complement strand
CATTGTGTGTTGAGATCACACGGATTTTACCCCCCCAAATTAACAAAGCATTCACCGCATCCAAAACAGCGCGCACATCTTGATGAAACGCTGCCTCATCAATCACCACAATGCCCTGTAGTCCACGAATATTTTCAGGACGGCTTGAAAGCGCTTCAATGCGAAACCCCGAAGCAAACCGTACCCGATAAGCAGAGATATATTTTGTCGACCCATCCTCTTTTTGATCTGGAAATAAAATTTCTTCCACATCCCCACTATGGCTGGTAAGTACTCTCGCAAAATTGCTCACATAGCCAATAAATTCACGCCCCTTTTCTTTGGTGTCACCAATGTAAAAAACATTATCGCCACCAGCCTCAAGCGTTGCCGCCGCAATCAGCGTATCATCTAGAGCCTCAGCAAAAGTAATGCCGGTCCGGCGCCCTTTCTCAACCAACTTTAAGGGGGATTTATCCTCAATCCATGCCCGTTGATGCGCCATCAAAACCCCTTCAGCTAAGGGATCTTTCTCTTTGAGACAAGCACTTGTCTGCCAAAGTTCAAAACCCAACCGATCACCATTCGCCTCACTTTTTAAAGGAG
>NZ_BAABIZ010000195.1:0-590 GCF_039543045.1 Bartonella jaculi | reverse complement strand
GAAGAGCAAAAATAAATAGAAAAAGTATGATAAGGTGTATTCAAAACAATCAAGAGGTTTATAAGAGCGATAAGATTGTAGAGATATTAGATACAGAAGAATGAATGATAGGCGTGGGGGCGCCTTTTTTATGGCTATAAAGCCTATCATAAAAGAGAGAATTCAAAAAAAGAAAGCCGTGCCAGTGATAGACGCGGCTTTTGAATAGAGATACAACTAAAAAATACGAATTCACCAATGAATGATAATGCCTATATACAAAACGTGTTATATTGCAAGCGCTCTATTCTATTGATTAAAACTTATCCAAAGGAACGTAATGATGGGTGTAATCTTTAATCACTCATTTGAATGAGAGAGACTCTAAACGCTTTTCGTTGCTATCAAACGTATTAATAAAACGCCTTCCTATTTGAAGGGTGTCATTTGAAACGAAGCACATTATCAAAACGCTTCTTTAAAACGTTTCAAAATACTAAGCTCAAAATAGAGCTGAGTGCATTGAAAGAACTTACATTCTCAATCAAAAAGCTTGGTAGGTTCATATCAGTGTAATCAAGAGCAAATGCCTATTAAGGAAATATCTGTCA
>NZ_BAABIZ010000194.1:0-594 GCF_039543045.1 Bartonella jaculi | reverse complement strand
GTTTCAAAGGGTTATTACGGTAAGTTTAGAAACAATGAAGATTGTTAAGAATCTACCAAAATTAGAAATAAGAGAGAGTGAATAGACTTAATAAAGCATGCTCACATGACGGGCATGCTAATCTTATTAAAGCCTCTTATGTATTAGTTTAAATAACAGTCTATTTTATCATCTGTTATGCGATAACTAAGATAGGAAATAATTACGTTATCAAAATCCCTTTAATGGACTTTTGTAAATTCTATAAACGTATCATCTTGTAAGTTGATTACCTATAATCTTAAAAGGAATGATTTATTATGCGTTATTCTAAAAAGAAATCATTTGCACTTTTAAACACTCTTGTTTGGATTGCTTTAAGGTTTTTAAGAAATCCACTCTTAAACAGAATTAGATTTTTTTGGATTGCCTTTAAAAGATTATACCGTAATCTAAAATGATAGCTTTATAGCCTTCAAAAAAAACTCTTTAAAGAGAGTTATGTATCTTCATTTTGCTTATAGGTTTTGAAGGTGCAAAAATTGTCAAAACCCCCTCGAAACATATACTATTGATTGAATTTAGAGGTTGTATTATCAATATGAGTTGTTTTTT
>NZ_BAABIZ010000193.1:0-599 GCF_039543045.1 Bartonella jaculi | reverse complement strand
AAAGACTTTGAAGGTTCACTATGCAAATACAAAGTTGTATTGATTTAATGCTTTATAACATTTTCAGATTGCCTCAGTGCGAAATCTTATGATTTTTCACTAAAGGATTCCATTCATAGCGTATGGTAGGTCGACCTCCTTTAGAGCTATTTTCACTTGATATTTGACGAATATGATTAGAACGGCATAAAATCTCTAGAGCTTGTTTTAGAATGGCATGATCTTTTAAACCTCTCCAGTCACGTTGATGAATATCACGTAAAGTAAAAATATCGGGTAAATGATCACAGCGTTCAATAATCAATTTTGCACAATCTTCTATAGAGGCATTCCCCGCCGCATAAAGCCTTTTAACATGGCTTAACAAATATTTTTCCCAACGCAATGCTGTTTGAAGAGCATCTTTATTGATTTCAAAACGCCCCCCTTCGGTCAGTTCAAAAATCAATGCAAGGCTTGCTATGGTTTTGGGCATTTTCAAAAGATGCGATTGTAAACTTTCAGAAAGGTTATTCTCTTTAGCTTCTTTAAAAATCTTTTGCATCCACTCACGAAAAATCTCTTGAGCTTCAGCAGAAAAGCGCATCACAAGCGGGTGT
>NZ_BAABIZ010000192.1:0-599 GCF_039543045.1 Bartonella jaculi | reverse complement strand
ATGCGCGCGTTCATTATTACGCTTGTGTCTTTAATGATACAAAAATTTATGGCAATGCGAAAATTTCTGGATATGCTTGTATTTTTGCAAATGTAAAGATTTTTCGCAATGCGGTCATTAAAGGTGATACTTGGGTTCGCAATAATATTGAAGTCTGTAATAAAGAAATTCTCTATAATGATCAGCCATTAAAAGAAGCTGCTTAAATAAAGCACGGGCGCGGCGGGGGCGCCCTCCTTTAAACATCTCATTTTAAAATTTATCGAATATTAGATTAGGGAGTTACCTATGACCAATATAACTGTATCTAAAAAATTTGTACTCACAAAAGAGACACGTGTATTTGGTAACCATATTCTTTATCGCATTAAAGCATTAAAAGACTTTTCTGATGTCAAGGCTGGTGATCTGGGGGGCTTTATTGAAAATGAAAGCAACCTATCGCATGATGGCAATTGTTGGGTTTATGATAATGCTCTTGTTTTTAAAAATGGTCACGTTTCTGAAAATGCAAGGGTTTTTGGCAATGCTGTCACTTGTGGTCATATCTATGGTCATGCGCGGGTTTATGACAATGCTATCGTTGCTGGCTATGTATA
>NZ_BAABIZ010000191.1:0-605 GCF_039543045.1 Bartonella jaculi | reverse complement strand
CACTCACCACCTCATCCCAGAGCCAAAATGCCTCTGTCGCCCGCACAAAAGCTTTAAAGCGCGGCAAGGAAATATCCACCTGCTTACTTTCCGCTACATAAGCATCCAAGCTTGCCTTACTCAAACAACCAATGCCTAAATAATGCGCCATACGCTCTGCAACTTCACTGCGCTCATAGCGGCATTCACGCAAAGCCCGTGCCATCGCCCGCTTAATGCGTGAGCGAAACCGCTCTAAATCAATCTGCGCAACGGGTTCACGACAGGGAAAAACCGGACGTTGAAAAAAATCAAGTTGATGAGAACCACGCGTCTTCATGCCTGCTCCTCCCCCGATTGCTTGTTCAAATAATCATAAAACCGCGCCCGTGTCTGTGCATCCGCTCTCTGCCACACACTCAACAATTGAGCAAAAACCCGTTCTTGTTCATTAACTTTCGGGGGTATATTAATCCCATTGACCAAATCAACAGCCCGTCGTAAATCCCCCTCAACCTGTTGCAAAGCAATCGCCACCCGCCGTTGCGCAACCGGCTCCATCTTCGCCAACTTTAACAACTGCGCTTGATTATCCGCCAATGCCGTCCCCCGCAAAACAGACCGCA
>NZ_BAABIZ010000190.1:0-622 GCF_039543045.1 Bartonella jaculi | reverse complement strand
GAGCCAGATCAAATTTTACCTTGTTGTCTTTATCGCCTTTTGTAATCGTGAAATTTTTACTTCCCGCAGAAAAATCTACTGTCTTGTCTATGCTAACAGCTGTAGCATTTTTATCATCAACAGAAAGCTTCCAACCTTTATCTGCGTACGCTCTTAGCGCTTTCAGCTGCGCAACATTCACTGCATCTGTATCTGCACTACCAGCTGCTACTGCTACAATCTGTCGCGTTTTTTTATCGCCAATACTCCCAACACTGACTGCACCTGATGTGCTTTTCCATGAGAACGTATCCTCTTCTGCAGCAGCATTTGTAGGAGCATAAGCAGCATCTGTTATAGGGTCATAACCTGCAATACCAGCCTTAATATTAGCGATAGAATTATTCCCTAAAGCGACACTTCCTTTTGTCTTCGCTCTTGAATAAAAACCAAAAGACGTAGCATTCTCTGCTTCTGCATATGCACGATGACCTACAGCTGTCGAACCATCCCCCAAAGCTTTAGAAACAGAACCCACAGCTGTGGAATAATCACTTTTCGCTGTTGTATAATCATTCTCCACGGATATACCATTTTCCACCCTCTCTGCATTATATTCGGAACCTATTGCAACACTGCTTTT
>NZ_BAABIZ010000189.1:0-633 GCF_039543045.1 Bartonella jaculi | reverse complement strand
AGAGAAGATTGTTGGCTATCGGCAACATCATAAATATAGCGACTTAAACGTAAAGGCATTTGTGCAACGTGAAAAGGTTCAACGGGTAAAAGAGCATTCTCAATCGGCTTTAATTCCCCCCAACCATTTTGTTGCAATGCCACTTCATAAGGAATGGCTTTTAAACAAGCATTATCGTTATCATTCACCAGAGTATTCTTATCTATAATATTATTATTTTGTGACATGGTATTATACCTTTTGAAAAGAAAGAAAATCATTGAAATCTAAAGCGTTAGGGGCTTGCATCATAAAGACCTCAAAGCTTTGTTTATGTGCACGCGTTGCTAGGGTAAAACCTGCTTTACGACCCGCATCATCCCCGTCCATTGCAATTGTCAGACGTGTTTTGGTATCAATATTGGGTAAATTCACGCGTATCATGCCACTGGTCGAAAGAGACGCCCATAAATTCACGGGCTCTGATAACAACCCAGACAGCAGAGACAGCCCCGTTTCAATTCTCACACAAATAACCAGATGTTTTGGATTGGCTTGACTTAAATGCACAGCACCGCCGGTGACAGATCCCAACATGGCTTTTGCTAGTACTTGATCTGTTTTGCAGCCATTGGCTTGTAAAAAGGTTCTATG
>NZ_BAABIZ010000188.1:0-635 GCF_039543045.1 Bartonella jaculi | reverse complement strand
TAAAAAATATAATAGAGCAATAAAGAAGAACCTTCAAAACCTTCAAAACGTTCAAAACTGATAACCATAATGATATTGATAGCATGTCCTATGATTATAAACTATCTTTTGAAAGGCTTTAAAAGATTACATGCCTTCATAAGACGTGTTTTAATCATTCTCTAAAATTATAAGTTTATTCATTTAAGTGGATTGATAAAATTCATTAAAGGGATTTTGATAACATAATCAGTTTTCATTTTCATATGCTTTTCATAAAACCCGTTTTAATCACTCACTAAAATGATCACTTTTGTCAGTTCAATTTACTGACAGATAACTGACAAATATATATTATAAGTTGAATTTAAGGTTATATTATCGATATAGGTTGTATCATTAAAATACTAACATATTGAAAAATAATACTTTTAATTTTCTCTCATTTTAAAAAAAACACTATAGGGTCTAAAAACAACTGACAAAACTGACAAAAATGACAAAAGTCTATTAAAAGCGATTTTGCTACTTTCTATAATTATCAATCTCTCTTTAGAGGTTTTCATAACAGACTATAAATCGCAATTATCCTATTTATCCTTTCTCTTATGAAAATGAAAAATGATGCGGTGGCTATAAAGAATATAACAGCTATA
>NZ_BAABIZ010000187.1:0-638 GCF_039543045.1 Bartonella jaculi | reverse complement strand
CGTGATTTGAATTCAAACAGCAATTTGCAATTGGGAAAATTGCGGGTGGAATTTGATGCAGAAGAAGTCCCCCCTCTCGAAGATTTAAGCTTTGGAAGCCGGCGCAATGGTGCTTACTTTAATCGGCTCTCTGAAGATATCCAAAATAAAATGACCCATACTTTTGGCGATACGCTTGAGGGTTATCGCAAGGCAGCAAGGAGTGATGTATGACGTTAAGAATTGTTCGTGGTTTTACCCTGATTGTTGATGATGATGTCAATCTTCATCTTGATCTTGAAACGCTCAAACTTCCCACGTTGGAAGAAATCACCGAAACCTATCAACCAGGGGGCTCTGACATGCAAATTGATGTGAGTGGTCTTGGTGTGAAAGCTTTGAGCTTGCAAATGAAAATCCGCAGCCACACTCCAGAAATCATTGGTATCTTTGGTGGTTCCCCTGGTCTTCGTCATAAATTTACCGGCAAAAAACATGTGGTATCTGAAGAAGATGGGCGCGAGCATGAACATTCCATTGATGTTACAGGACGCTTGGTCAAAGTCGATAGCGAAGGCTTAACAGCTGGAAAAGCCACAGGCTATGATTGCGAGATCAAGAATGTTTGGGATTACACAGAATTTTGGGATGGCTCTGTT
>NZ_BAABIZ010000186.1:0-645 GCF_039543045.1 Bartonella jaculi | reverse complement strand
GTGGCAAGCTTATTATGGCATGTGGAACGGGGAAAACCTTTACCAGTCTTAAGATAGCAGAACAAATAGCTGGAAAAGGCAAGCGTGTATTGTTTCTGGTACCTTCTCTTGCTTTGATGTCACAAACGGTACGTGAATGGACAAGTGATACAGAAGTGCCCTTGCGTTCCTTTGCGGTGTGTTCGGATACACAAGTAGGCAAGCGTCGTAAAGGGAAACAGGATGATGAGGCTGGTCTCGATGCTTCTGATCTTGTCTTGCCGGCTACCACGGATGCGGAAACACTTGCACGTAAAGCTAATAAAACATCTCTTGATGTGATGACCGTGGTCTTTTCGACTTATCATTCTATTCAAGTGATTTCCGATGCGCAAAAGGAATATGATTTACCCGAATTTGATCTGATCATTTGTGATGAAGCCCATAGAACAACGGGGGTTGTATTGGGAACAGACAAGCATGAATCTGAGTTTGTCAAGGTTCACGACAACAGCATCATTTTGGGTAAAAAACGTTTATATATGACAGCAACCCCAAAAATCTTTGCTGATAGTGCCAAAAAACAAGCCCATGAGATGAATGGCATTTTAGCCTCTATGGACGATGAAGCACTCTATGGAAAAGAGCTTTACACCTATACATTCT
>NZ_BAABIZ010000185.1:0-648 GCF_039543045.1 Bartonella jaculi | reverse complement strand
ATGGCAAATACGCACAATTATATAAGTGATAGTCATCAAACCCATATTGGCTTGGAAAACCACGCAGATGACTTTGTTGGTGTAGTGTTTGGTCAAAATCCTGCTACTTTTGGACAGAGACCCCCTGGTAGTAACGCAGCGAAAGAAGCAGGAAAAGTGCTATTTAGTTATCCAAGTCCCCACGCTTGTTATGCAAATGCTGGGAAAAGATGCCAAAAGGCTTATGGTTCACCTCACCGTATATATGTTGATTCAATTAATTTAGGGAGCAAAAAATGAAACACATTTTAAGATTATTAAGTGGGATAATCCTGTTAAGTATAGCTGGGTGTAATTTTTTTAAGCCTGCTCCAGGAGAGGTATATATGTGGGAGAAGCCAGGAGCAGATTTTACTGAGGTAGGAAAAGCATTGTTAGAATGTGGAATGCCGAGTCTTATCGATCTTGATTCAGAAAATAGAAATCTCAGCTTAAATCAAATGGCTTCCATTGATGCTTGTATGATCCAAGCAGGATTCCGGGACAAAGATAAATGGGGAGGAACTTGGTGTGAGAATTATAAAGCTGAAAATCTTCCCATCTGTCAACCTGGTGCTGTCATCCCAAAGCGAAGTGTCGAAAAGCGCTTAAACAGCCCATTTTGTAAAA
>NZ_BAABIZ010000184.1:0-651 GCF_039543045.1 Bartonella jaculi | reverse complement strand
CGCGGGAATGCTGCTTGAGCTTTAGGCTCTGCGTGTTAGCGCATTTGCCATGTATTTAGATACCATAAGATAAAAAGGTTTATCAATGTCTAAAGATCAATACAAAATAGACAAGAAAGATTGCACAGTGTTGCCTCATCAAGCAGCCGATTGGATGGGTTGTTTTTTAGGTTTTTGTGGTCAAGTTTTCTTTATCGGAGGTGGTTATGGTTGCGGCTTATAATTTATGGACGCCCGAGGCAAAAAGAGAAATTTTTAATCCGTATTCGGAAGCCGAACGATTACAAATGATGCTTTCCTGTTCTTTAAAAGCCGTGAGTGGTGGATTTCGGCATGTACCAATCCGGTATATTATTGACCCCCCGCATGGCTTATTTGATGCGGCATTAGCACGACAGATTGCTATTCATATTTTGCATTATCAGTTTGAGGTTCCACGGCGGCGTATTGTTGCCATGCAAACACGCAAGCAAACTGCTATTTTCCTTGCTTTGCAAGTCATTAATCGGCGTTTGGAAGAACCTGTCTTTGCTAGAGCCTATCGAAGATGGGCGGGGCGTGCGATGGATTTGTTTTTACGAGAAATGGACAAGGCGGTTGGATAATGGCACGGTTTCAAGAGATTGCTTTAGATTTGATTGTTGTACCGGA
>NZ_BAABIZ010000183.1:0-657 GCF_039543045.1 Bartonella jaculi | reverse complement strand
TCTCAAATTCTTCATAATCGCTCAGCAAAATCATGACATAAGATCCGCGTTTAATGAGAGGACTCACAAGCCTTGGGTTCTTAAGCTCAAGGCAATCCTTTAAAGGTTGCGTCTAACGGTATCCTTGGGCAAGACATTGATTTATAATAATAATCTACCGTTATTCATATTGAATGAGAATCCCGAATAACGTAAGATTCCCTTATTTCAAACTTGCTTATCTTGAATCAATCAAAAGCACTCATTTGCACATCAAAAGCGGGATGAGTGTGTGGATCAAATTTGTATAAGAAAGGAGTAAAAATGGTCCTTATGAACCGTCTTAATGCAAGATCTGTCGCAACATTGGGGGCTGGTAAATATAATGATGGTGCCGGCTTGTTACTTCATAAGCGTAAAGATGGGGGTGCTCAATGGATTTATCGTTATACCATTCATGGACGCCGTCGCGAAATGGGCTTGGGTGCCTTAAGAGATGTTTCTTTAAAACAAGCCCGTGAATTGGCAACGGGGTGGCGTTCTATTCTTCGTGAGGGGCGTGACCCCATTAAAGAACGTGAGAAACAAAAGCGTGAAGCAATAAGCAATCTCCATTATTTAAAAGATATTGCACTAGATGCTTTTGAAAGCCGTAAAGCTGAATTAAAAGGGGATGGT
>NZ_BAABIZ010000182.1:0-660 GCF_039543045.1 Bartonella jaculi | reverse complement strand
TATACATAGCCAGCAACGATAGCATTGTCATAAACCCGCGCATGACCATAGATATGACCACAAGTGATAGCATTGCCAAAAACCCTTGCATTTTCAGAAACGTGACCATTTTTAAAAACAAGAGCATCATCATATACCCAGCAATTACCCTCATGCGATAGGTTGCTTTCATTTTCAATAAAACCACCAAGATCACCAGCCTTGACATCAGAAAAATCTTTTAATGCTTTAATGCGATAAAGAGTTTTATTATTCAATACACGCGTTTCATTTGTGAGTGCAAATTTCTTTTGCATGGCACAATTCCTTTATAAAGAAGATTAAATTTTTGAATGAGATGTTTAAAGAGGGGGCGCCCCCGCAGCGCCCGCGCGTTTATTTACGCCGCTTCATTTTCATATTGGCTGTCATCATCATAATACCCCTCACAATCAGCATAATATTCATAACGATAATAATCATCTTCACTACCAAATTCTGGATATGCATCATCACAGATATCTTCATTCGCTTCTAAAAAGGCATTGCTATGTATATAAGAATTGCCAGAGATAAGAGCATCACAAATAACGGCATCATCGAATACACGCGATTCATCACAGATGTAAGCAGAACCACTTATTTTTGCATTGCCACCGACATGGGCATTATCACAAATGA
>NZ_BAABIZ010000181.1:0-697 GCF_039543045.1 Bartonella jaculi | reverse complement strand
CCTTTTTTGACATCACCAAAATCTCTTAAAGCTCTAATTCTATGCAGCGTTTTAAAGCCAACCTCTATTGTTTCACCCGTGAATTCGTATTTTTTTGCAGGCTCTTGTTTATTATTAGATGCGGTTTTGTTTGTAATGGGGGTATTTTTTGCTGTAGCGTTCATAATGAACTCCTATCGATTATAAAGTTTCTATTGACACCCTAAGGGCGCCGGGCGGTAGAAACACGGTCGATAGTCCGTCGTTATGCTTTCCCCTCGAAAGGGTCTTGTATAGCATAACCACACCCGACAAAATTCTCATATACTAATAAAAGTATAAAAGATAGCCAGTTTTTAATAGGATTAGGTTTATCGTAACCTCTTCGCTATCGATTAAGTGTTTCTAGCACTTGAGTATTTATATAACAAAATACGTATTTATTGTCAAATAATATTTTATCTTTTTTGATATTTTTATGATTTTTTTAAATTCATTATGTGTAAATATTTAGCATATGCCTATCAAGCGCTTCCTTTTTATTATATGCTTTTAAAGCTATATTATTGGCTTTATAAAACGATTGCGTTATTTTTTGAATCTATACATTTATAATATTTATAAAGGCTCTCATGATGCTTATTTTTATCTTTATAACCTATCATGTTTTTTACTAAATGGTTTTTAAAGATTTCTGTTAATTTCTTTTATAACACAT
>NZ_BAABIZ010000180.1:0-700 GCF_039543045.1 Bartonella jaculi | reverse complement strand
CATGGGCATTATGGAAGTGCCCGTTGTCCAGCCCATGATGATAGGTTGCCTAGTCTATCTCTTTCCAATGGACATGATGGGCGCCTCTTACTCACTTGTTATGCGGGCTGCTCTTTTAGAGAGATCATACAAGCGCTTAGAAGAATTGGCTTGCTGGGGAAACAAGCCTTTGTTGATAAAGCTTATGATCACACGCTCTCTTTCTCAAAACAGTTTTCTGTTGATCTCAAACGAGCAAAACAGAAAGCAGAAAGAGCAAAAGAGATTTAGCAACAAAGCCAACCGATAAAAGATACTTTAGCAGAAACCTATTTACGCAAGCGGGGTATCACTTGTGAATTGCCTCCCGATTTACGTTTTCATGAAAAATGTCCACACCCATTAGGAATGACACTGCCCGCGTTGGTTGCTCTTGTTAAGGGTGCCTGCTCCTTTGCAATCCATAGGACCTTTTTAAAAGCCAATGGCTGCAAAACAGATCAAGTACCAGCAAAAGCCATGTTGGGGTCTGTTATGGGTGGTGCTGTGCATTTAAGTCAAGCCAATCCAAAACATCTGGTTATTTGTGAAGGCATTGAAACGGGGCTGTCTCTGCTGTCTGGGTTGTTATCAGAGCCCGTGAATGTATGGGCGTCTCTTTCCACCAGTGGCATGATGCGTGTGAATTTACCCCCGATAAAAGGACGTCTCACCATAGCAA
>NZ_BAABIZ010000179.1:0-701 GCF_039543045.1 Bartonella jaculi | reverse complement strand
ATTCGTGAATTTCCTATAGAGGGGAATGAATTAGGTCGGCGTCTTGATAGACGGTATGAGTGGCATCCTTTGGTCAAAAATAACAGCATAAAACAATGAAGAAACCTCTTTTGAAGTCTTAAGACAATCACGCAAAACTCTTTTTATGGCATTCTCATCAAAGAACTTTTCTCCAAAAGCAAATGATCTTAGTGACCTTATAAGAAGAGTTTTGTCATTTTTGTCAGTTCACTCTAGACCCTATAGCATTTTTTTCAAATGGTAAAAAAATAAAAGCATTATTTTTCAATATGTTAAGTTTTATCTCTTTTTTAAGATACAACTTATTAAAACAGCCATAACAAATAAATACAACTGTAAATATATATTTGTCAGTTTGTGTCTGTAAATTGAACTGACAAAAGTGATCATTTCAATGACACATAAAACGTTTCAAATTATCACTTTTGATGCTTTTAAAGCACATATTGAATTCGTATTGATGGCCATAAAACGAATAGCAAATTCCACTATTTTGCTAATCTAACCATGTGTCATAAGGTGTGGATAAGTAGATTTGATAAAATTTACTTTAAGCAATTTATGGGTTTTTGGGTGGTTTTGTATCATTTTGTTGTCGATATTTCTTTTGAATCCATTTAATTAACTCCATTTCGATTCCTTTGAATAATTATCAATGCTATAAGGTGCTGGAGTTTAAT
>NZ_BAABIZ010000178.1:0-702 GCF_039543045.1 Bartonella jaculi | reverse complement strand
GTGTCCAAATGTGTTGAACACTGGATGACGAGAGTTGATAAGCTTTCGCGAGCTCCGCCAAGGTCATGTTCCGGCGGCGTAGCTCGGCTAAAATACTATGGCGATCCCATACTTGAATGCATGTTTGGGTGGTTGTCATAACTTTCGCTCCTGCTTCAAACGGATGCTGCAACATCCGTTTTTTGTGGGGTTAATTGTAAAATATCTGCCCTCTATAGCGGGCGGTAATTAGATGTATAATTCGCTTTTGTGAATTAGTCAACCTAAATGTGGATTAGGAGTGATTTTTTTTGGCTCGTCCTAAAAAAGAACCTAAAACAGAACTCGCAAAACGATTGCGTGAAGTACGGCTTGCCCTTGGTTTTTTGGAACGCAAACAATTCGCTGATCATCTTGCAGTACCTGAAAGTACTATGAGTAACTACGAAACTGGTTTGCGCGAACCACCTGTATCAATGTTGGTAATTTACAAAAATATTTGCGGTGTATCTGTGGAATGGCTAGCTACAGGTGAAGGTGAGATGTTTACAGACGTAGCAAAAGCGAAAACAGCGGATTTTAAGACACCCACCATTCCTGCTGGTCTCATGAAAAAGCTTGGTCGCATAGCTTATACAACCTATCGCGATGCAAATATAAAACTCCCCCCTGAAGATATAGCGGAACTCGCGGCGGAACTTTATAAAAAACTGCAAGAGCTTG
>NZ_BAABIZ010000177.1:0-704 GCF_039543045.1 Bartonella jaculi | reverse complement strand
GATCACCATCTGTTTCTTTACCAATGGTGATATGTTTCGTTTCAGAATCCTGTTTCACGAAGCTACTGGCTGCTACTTGTTCTTTAACATCTTTTTCAACTTTTTGCAGTTGCGAAAAATTCACAGCGTCAGTATCTGCACTCCCAGCTGCAACACCAGAAAGAGTTCGAGCCTTACCTTCCTGATCGGAAATAGTGATTTTATTACCGTGTTTTTCTGCACCAATCTTGATGAGTTGCTCATTCTCATCCCACTTAATAAGACGATCGCCTTTTATATTAGTAATTTCATTATTAATTTGATTGGTAATATCATTTTTAACATTCTTGATAGAAGTACCAATACCACTCAAAGCATCCGCTACATTATGATGAGTTTCCTCACCTTCAGTACCATCTTCTTTAACAGTTTTAATTTTAAAAGTAGGACCGCCCCAGTTTCCATTTCCAAAGTCAGCACCACCACCAAAAAAAGTAGCTATCTTACCACCCATAATATGTATCTGGGAACCACTCACCGCTTCGTCTGAATCTTTACCGAGATCCCCACCTATAAGACCGGAAAGTTTCCGCTTCCAGCTGTCTTTGTTTAAAATACTGATTTCAGTGCCACCGGTACCCTTACCAATAGTGATAAGACCTGTTCCCCCTGCACGGATATTGCGACTTAAAGCCACCTCTTCTTCTTGCTTAACAAGGATACTG
>NZ_BAABIZ010000176.1:0-715 GCF_039543045.1 Bartonella jaculi | reverse complement strand
ATTTTAGTCTTATCATCAAGGGTAAGTTCATAATTCTCATCTGTCATCAGATGTTGAATGGATTCACTCACTTCCTCTTCATTAATACCCAAAACAATAATCTTATAAGGTGCTAAAAGTTCATTCTTCACGGCTTTAGAGAAAGTATAGGTGTAAAGCTCTTTTCCATAGAGCGCTTCATCGTCCATAGAGGCTAAAATGCCATTCATCTCATGGGCTTGTTTTTTGGCACTATCAGCAAAGATTTTTGGGGTTGCTGTCATATACAAACGTTTTTTACCCAAAATGATGCTGTTGTCGTGAACCTTGACAAACTCAGATTCATGCTTGTCTGTTCCTAATACAACCCCCGTTGTCCTATGGGCTTCATCACAAATGATCAGATCAAATTCGGATAAATCATATTCCTTTTGCGCATCGGAAATCACTTGAATGGAATGATAGGTCGAAAAGACCACGGTCATCACATCAAGAGATGTTTTATTAGCTTTACGTGCAAGTTCTTTCGCATCCGTGGTAGCCGGCAAGACAAGATCAGAAGCATCGAGACCAGCCTCATCATCCTGTTTCCCTTTACGACGCTTGCCCACTTGTGTATCCGAACACACGGCAAAGGAACGCAAGGGGATTTCTGTATCAATGGTCCATTCACGGATTGTTTGTGACATCAAAGCAAGAGAAGGTACCAGAAACAATACACGCTTGCCTTTTCCAG
>NZ_BAABIZ010000175.1:0-717 GCF_039543045.1 Bartonella jaculi | reverse complement strand
CGTAATCTCAAATGATAGATTTATCCTTTTTAAAAGCTTTATTTAAAGAGAGTTATGTATATTCATTTTGCTTATAGGTTTTGAAGGTTTCTCAAACCCTCAAAATACCTTCAAAATATATTCTATTAGTTGAATTTATAGGTTGTATTATCAATATAGGTTGTTTTCTAAAGATCTGTAAAATATTAACACATTGAAATATAACGCTTTTATTTTTTGCTATTTTTTTATATAAAAGCAGTAACTCTCAAAACTCAAAACCCCTTCAAAAATCATAACCATAATAGTCTTGATAGCATTTTTTATGATTATAAACTGTCTTTTGAAAGGCTTTAAAAGATCACATGCTTTTTTAAGACATTAATTATTCTCTAAAATTATAAGTTTATTCATTTAAGTGGACTGATAAAATTCATTAAAGGAATTTTGATAACGTAATCGGTTTTCATTTTCACATGCTTTTCATAAGATATGTTTTAATCACTCACTAAAATGATCACTTTTGTCAGTTCAATTTACAGACACAAACTGACAAATATATATTTACAGTTGTATTTATTTGTTATGGTTGTTTTAATAAGTTGTATTTTGAAAAATCGATAAAACTTAACATATTGAAATATAATGTTTTTAATTTTTTATCTCATTAAAAAAAATACTATAGGGTATAAAAAGAACTGACAAGACTGACAAAAGTCTATTAAAAGGGATTTTGCT
>NZ_BAABIZ010000174.1:0-721 GCF_039543045.1 Bartonella jaculi | reverse complement strand
AAACAGAAAGCAGAAAGAGCAAGAGAGATTTGGCAGCAAAGCCAACCAATAAAAGATACGCTAGCAGAAACCTATTTACGCAAGCGGGGTATCACTTGTGAATTGCCTCCCGATTTACGCTTTCATGAAAAATGTCCACACCCATTAGGAATGACACTGCCCGCGTTGGTTGCTCTTGTTAAGGGTGCCTGCTCCTTTGCAATCCATAGGACCTTTTTACAAGCCAATGGCTGCAAAACAGATCAGAAACCAGCAAAAGCCATGTTGGGGTCTGTTATGGGTGGTGCTGTGCATTTAAGTCAAGCCAATCCAAAACATCTGGTTATTTGTGAGGGCATTGAAACGGGGCTGTCTCTGCTGTCTGGGTTGTTATCAGAGCCCGTGAATTTATGGGCGTCTCTTTCCACCAGTGGCATGATGCGTGTGAATTTACCCCCGATAAAGGACGTCTGACAATTGCAATGGACGGGGATGATGCGGGTCGTAAAGCAGGTTTTACCCTAGCAACGCGTGCACATAAACAAAGCTTTGATGTCTTTATGATGCAAGCTCCCAAAGGAACCGATTTTAATAACGTATTACTTTCTCAAAAGAGGGAATTATGAAAGAAAGTCATTTACAAAACAACACTGAAAATACCCCCGTCAATGATAACGATAAGTGCTCTGTAAACGATAATGCTTGTTTAAAAGCCATTCCTTATGAACAAGCTTTGCAACAA
>NZ_BAABIZ010000173.1:0-729 GCF_039543045.1 Bartonella jaculi | reverse complement strand
AAAACAATGCCATTTCTCAAGCCATGGAAAAGATTTTAGCTGAATTAGATAAAAGCAATATCAAGCAGGTATCGAAAGAATTACAAGAGTTTTATGACAGCGTAAAATTCCGTGCCTCTGGGATTACCACCCCCCAAGCAAGACAAAACCTTATTATCAAACTTTACGAAGATTTTTTTACCAAGGCTTTTAAGAAAACCACCGATAGGCTTGGGATTGTTTATACCCCCGTTGAGGTTGTTGATTTTATTATTCGTTCCGTTGATGATGTTTTACGAAATGAGTTCGGAAAAAGCCTAGGATCACGGGGTGTCTCTATTCTTGACCCCTTTACTGGAACAGGAACCTTTATCACACGGCTTTTACAATCTGATCTGATAAAACCAGAGGATATGGAATATAAGTTCCGTCATGATATCCATGCCAATGAGATTGTTTTACTTGCCTATTACATAGCAGCGATTAACATTGAATCGACCTATCATAGTCTTATGAAAGGTGAATATATTTCTTTTAAGCATATTGGTTTAACCGATACGTTTCGGATGCTTGAAGAGAAAAACCTGCTACAAGAATTATTTAAAGAAAACAGTGAATATTTGGAACATCAGAAAAATCTGGATATCAAAGTTATTTTTGGTAATCCTCCTTATTCAACAAAGCAAAAAAACGAAAATGATAATGCAAAAAATACCCCTTATCCACTATTAGATGACCGTATTCGTGAAA
>NZ_BAABIZ010000172.1:0-737 GCF_039543045.1 Bartonella jaculi | reverse complement strand
ATGTGTTATAAAAGAAATTAACAACAATCTTAAAAACCATTTAGTAAAAAATAAGATACGTTATAAAGATAAAAATACGCATGATGAGAGCGTTTATAAATATATAAATGTATAGATTCAAAAAATAACGCAATCTTTTAAGAAAGCCTATAATATGGCTTTAAAAGCACATAAATATAAAAGAAGCAATTAATAAGCATATGACGAATATTTACACACAATGCATTTAAAAAAATCATAAAAATATCAAAAAAGATAAAATATTAATTGACAATAAATACGTATTTTGTTATATAAATAATCAAGTGATGAAAACACTAAAACTACTAGCGGATAGGTTACGAAACAACCTTTCCAAAGTCTTTAAAATACTGACTTTCTTTTATGCTGTCATTGGCATATAACGATTATGTCGGGTGTAGTTACACCATACAATACCTTTTTATGGGGAAAGTGTAACAACGGACTAGTAGCCGTGTTTTCAACGCCCGGCGCCTTTATAGGCTGTCAATTGAAAACTTTTTAAACTACTAGGAATCTTAATATGACAAATATCTCAAAAAACACCCCCGTTATTTCTAACATTTCAAATGAAACCGCATCTAATAATAAACAAGAGCCTGCAAAAAAATACGAATTTATTGATGATTGTGAATATATAGATGGTCATTTCTTAACGCGAATTAGAGCTTTAAGAGATTTTGGTGACGTCAAAAAAGGTGACCTCGGGGGGTATA
>NZ_BAABIZ010000171.1:0-738 GCF_039543045.1 Bartonella jaculi | reverse complement strand
CTTTGTTGCATACAAGCTAAAATCTGTAAAGCAGCCACCAATCCATCGCCAGTTGTGCCAAAATCGCTAAGCACGATATGCCCAGAAGCCTCACCGCCAACATTATATCCCTTCTGACGCATTGCCTGGGCAACATAGCGATCCCCAACATTTGTCCGTACAAGATCTAATCCTTTGCTCTTTAAGAAGCGCTCAAGCCCTAAGATTTGACACAATAGTTGTGACAATACCGTTGAGCTACAACCGTCCTGCTTTATGCCAATATTCAGCAATAACAGCAATCAGCGGATAAGTTACGACTGCCTCACGATGCCTCAACGGCAGCATTTAATTTTGAAAGGGCGTCATGGTGCGTGATAACCTCCACCATCTCTGACACGACCCTATCCAGAGTTTCTCGATCATCTCCTTCAGCCATCACGCGAATGACCGGCTCGGTTCCAGAAGCACGAATAATCAGCCGTGCTTTTTTCCCCAAACGTTGGCTTGCTTGTTCTATTGCCGTTTTAACCGGATTTTTTTCTAGAATATTTTTATTTTTAATGGTGATATTTTTCAAAATTTGCGGCACAGGTTCAAAGCGCTTACACAAGTGACTCATAGAGGTTTGACTTTGTTGCATACAAGCTAAAATCTGTAAAGCAGCCACCAATCCATCGCCAGTTGTGCCAAAATCGCTAAGCACGATATGCCCAGAAGCCTCACCGCCAACATTATATCCCTTCTGACGCATTGCCT
>NZ_BAABIZ010000170.1:0-762 GCF_039543045.1 Bartonella jaculi | reverse complement strand
ACAATTAAGAAAGCAACGACAGGAAAAGGAAACGCCTCAAAAGTAAAAATGATACAGGCAATGCATGCAAAAGGGCATGCGCCTGAAGATGACAACGAAGCAGATGCTTTGGCAATTTTATATTTAAAGAAAGAAGGGGGGGGCGCATGTCTAATGCAATGCCATGGATAAGATTCCATTTGTATGACTGGATAAGTGGTACAGATGGAATGACATTGGAGCAAAGGGGCGCTTATATGACGCTTCTCGTTCGCATGTACGATAAAAAAGCACCAATTAAAGAAGATTTTGAAACGCTTGCACGTGCTTGCAATTGCTCGCAGAAAAAATTTGCAACTATTGTCGAATACTTAATGAGGAATGATAAACTTGTTAAGACAGATAATGGATTGTGGAATACGCGCGTTGAAGAAGAGCTGAACGATTTTGCTGATAAAAAAGATTACATATCGCAAGTTCGTAGTGAGGCTGGTAAAAAAGGTGCAAAAGCAAAAAATAATACAAAACAACATGTTAATAATTTTGCTGAAGCAAATGACAAGCAAAACGTTTTTTTTGCTGAAGCAAACGCTAAGCAAAATCAAGCTATAAAGAACCAGAATAAGAATATATATAAAAAAACTAAAACTATCGTTTTAGCAAAAAAAGAAATTGGTTCTGAAAATTTAGAAACAAACGAACAGGTTCAAGAGCCAACAGAGGTTGATGCTGCTGAGAACCAATCAGAGCAAATCGAAACGAGTGCAGATAACCAACCACCCA
>NZ_BAABIZ010000169.1:0-762 GCF_039543045.1 Bartonella jaculi | reverse complement strand
ACTTTTCGCCCCTCATCACCCCTCCAAGCACCAGCACCCACTCATCAATGAAACCACCTCACGGCGCCTCCCCCACCAGCAGAAGCCGCCCTCCTCAGAGATCCTCTCACATGGGCTTGCCGCCCCCGGCAACCAGCTCACCAATATCCACCCTGCTGGTAATCAATTTCGCGGTTTAATCATTACAAAAGCCCCTTTCTTTTCTTAAACGATAAGAACCATTCATTTTTAGTGAGTCATTCAACTTGTTTTATGCAGAACTTTTTTATGAACCAGCCTCTCATCAGCAGAAGCCGCCCCCCTCAGAGATCCTCTCACATGGGCTTGCCGCCCCCAGCAACCAGCTCACCAATATCCACCCTGCTGGTAATCAATTTCGCGGTTTAATCATTACAAAAGCCCCTTTCTTTTCTTAAACGATAAGAACCATTCATTTTTAGTGAGTCATTCAACTTGTTTTATGCAGAACTTTTTTATGAACCAGCCTCTCACCAGCAGAAGCCGCCCCCCTCAGAGATCCTCTCACATGGGCTTGCCGCCCCCAGCAACCAGCTTCACGCTAGAATGCACCCCCATTCTTTCCCACCAAGAGCTAACCTCACCGAACCCTATTCCACTTTTCAACACCCCCTTTGCCCCACTCTTCAACCTCCCATTATCCTTTACCCGCTCTTCGAAATCCGCACACCACACCGCCATTTTCACAGCACTCTTATGCACCTTTTAACGCACTCTTTGAGAGCATCTTTAAGAGACACGCAT
>NZ_BAABIZ010000168.1:0-769 GCF_039543045.1 Bartonella jaculi | reverse complement strand
TTTTTAGTTCTTGATAAAACCCATTAAAGGCGTGGAACGCTTCACTGCTTTCATCAGAAAGTATATCTTTAAGATGATTGATATGGTTTTGAGCAATCTCAGCAACATTGCCAGCCCATATGCCCCAATAATCCGTGATTTTAAAACTATCCAGAAAAATCGCTTTGACAAAATCAAAAAATTCAGAAGAGCGGAATAAGTCTTTTTGCTCGTTATTGCCCGATTGGGACTTGCTTGCTGCTGTTCCAATACTGTGTCCAGAACTTTCTGCTTTTGACTGTATCGAGATCTCATCAACCGTTGTGGTGAGCTCTTGTAATTCACTGTCACGCTTAACCTCTATAATCTCAATCGTATGGCTGCTATCTTGTCCTAAAGACATCTGATTAATCGTTCGTGCAAGTCTCTCATCATGAGAATGTAAAGCATGCAGAACTTGCCAAACAACACGATATCTCTTATTGTTTCGTAAAGCTTTTTTAGCTTCTAAGTGTGAAGGAATGATAATGGGTAAAATGATATAGCCCGTTTTCTTATTTGGAGCACGACGCATCACACGCCCCACCGCTTGGATTACATCCACTTGGCTATTGCGCGGGTGTAAAAACATGATTGCATCAAGAGCAGGGACATCAATTCCTTCTGAAAGACATCGGACATTGCTTAAGATCCGACAAACATTTTTACCGGCATCTTGTTTCAGCCAATCCAGTTCCTCATTGCGTTTTTTGACACTTTGTGTTCCGTCAATATGTCTTATTTCACAGTT
>NZ_BAABIZ010000167.1:0-772 GCF_039543045.1 Bartonella jaculi | reverse complement strand
CATACAACACGCACCCATGTTGCAAGATAATGGAAAAGTGAAAATTCATTAAAGAGGAATGCCATGAGCTTCACAATGTTTACGCAACTGTTCAATCACATTGATAATGCAACAGAAACATATGTCACAAATATTTCCTCAAAAGCGATTATCATGATTACTCCTTTCGTATCGATCAGCCTCACTATCGCTTTCATCATATATGGATGGCTCATCATGCGTGGTGCGATAGATATGCCAGTCTCTGGGTTCTTAAGCCGTTGTTTGCGTATAAGCATTATCACTTCAATAGCTCTGACTGCAGGACTTTATCAGCCAGAGATTGCAGATTTGATAATAGAAATGCCTCATGACTTGTTAAATACACTGTTAAACAATTCAGCAGACAACAAAAAACTAATCAGTTTGGTCGACAAAGTCGCTGAAAGAGGATTCGAACGTGCAAGCGAAGCTTTCGAAGAAGCTGCTTTCTTGGATGCGGATGGATTGCTTTATGGTCTCTTCGGTATTCTTATCTTACTTGCAACAAGCTTTCTCGCTGCAATCGGCGGTGCATTCATTCTGCTGGCAAAAATCGCTCTTGTGCTTCTCGTAGGACTCGGACCGCTCTTTATCATTGCCTTGCTCTGGCAACCAACCTATCGCTTTTTCGAACAATGGATAGCCCAAATCTTAAGCTATACAATTCTCGTTGTGCTCCTAGCCACCGTATTTAGTTTTATGATGGATATCTTTGCAAACTATATGACGGATCTACAATTCGATGGAAAGC
>NZ_BAABIZ010000166.1:0-775 GCF_039543045.1 Bartonella jaculi | reverse complement strand
TGCACTTAAACGTGTCACCACTTCACCATTATGGATAAGGCTAAACGACGAATTACCCAACAGCTCAAAACCGCCACTCATGGTGACTTTGCTGGTAAATTTATTATAATTCTGCCATTCATTTGGGCTTGTGAGACGACCATAGGCTGTGAGATCTTCATTAATCTTGGTTCTAAAGTCATCCAATCCAACAATATCTTCTGTTTTATGTTGATGGGTGCCTAATAAGGAAACGGCACTGCCAAAGGTAAAATGATTGTTGCCTGCTTTATAGAGCACATAGTTATTTGCCGCATCTTTGGCGCCATCGATATCGCTTAAATCAGCAAAAGTGAAGGTTTTATCGGCTGGCATCTTGCCATTGAGGGCGCTTTCTAGCCCCGTCACATCGCTTATGGTATGTGTATGCTTTGAAGGGGCTTTTCCCTCTATCTTTTCCTCAACAGTTATAAGCGCTTGATCAAGTTTACCCAAGTTTTCACGTAAAATGGGGAATTCAGAACTGATAAAACGTCCCTCTTTTGGCAATTCCATGTCGAGTTTTTTGGTTTTTGTCATCTTTCATTCTCCCATCATATGATGCCGGCGCCAAAATCACACACCATGGACCGTGCAGCCGGTCCACCGGTAAGGGTGAGTTTTAAGCGTGCTTGTCGTGCTGTTTTGTCGCTGCTCACAAATTTACGCTCTGTCCAAAGCGGTTCAGCGAGTTGTTCTGTCTCATCCAGTTTTAAAGGGGTGAAAGCACCATCATCCAGTTGCATCTCGAGGGTGA
>NZ_BAABIZ010000165.1:0-776 GCF_039543045.1 Bartonella jaculi | reverse complement strand
ATCTTATATAAAAAATGGTCAAATGAATCACGTATAAAAGTATGGATTCTCAAGTGGATTCATATAAAATAATTGCACATAACATATTGATTTATTTATATTTTTATGTAATATGTGGCGCCGGGCGTTGAAAACACGGCATCAAGTCCGTCGTCACACTTTTCTCATAAAGAGTATTGTATGGTGCGACCACACCCGACAAAATCACTCTATATGCTTTTTATAGCACAAAAGATAGTCAGCTTTTAATACATGGGAAAGATTGTTTCGTAATCTACCCGCTTGATGTTTAAGTGTTTTCAGCACTTGAGTATTTATATAACAAAATACGTATTTATTGTCAACAATTGTTTTATCTTTTTTGATATTTTTTTGTATTTTTTAAATGCAATGTGTATAAATGTTATCATATGCTTATCAATTATTGCTATCTTATTGTCGTCTATTTGACTCTATATTACGCAATTGGGTTATTTACCTCTTTTTACCTTCATAAGAGTTAGAAACGCTCTTATTATGCGTATTTTTAACTTTATAAAGAATGCTTATTTTATAGAATGCCTTTTAATGATTTTTGTGGATTTTGTTTAAAGGGTTCATAATTTAAATAGCCTTAATAGCTATCACTATCACGCCTTTATTAAGCAATGCGTTTTCATTTGCATTTTGCTTTATTCAAAACTGCTGTTTTATGCATTCTTTATAACGATTATATCCTTTATAATCACCGCATCATTTTTCATTTTCATAAGAGAAATGATAAATATGATAAGTGT
>NZ_BAABIZ010000164.1:0-778 GCF_039543045.1 Bartonella jaculi | reverse complement strand
CCCGCACGAACTCCTGAAAGGGTCCGTTCCGCTCCATCAATGTT
The DNA here is from genome assembly GCF_039543045.1 of Bartonella jaculi. Classification (NCBI taxonomy): domain Bacteria; kingdom Pseudomonadati; phylum Pseudomonadota; class Alphaproteobacteria; order Hyphomicrobiales; family Bartonellaceae; genus Bartonella; species Bartonella jaculi. The sequence goes on along the minus strand of NZ_BAABIZ010000164.1, from coordinate 734 downwards.
GGCAATGCTAATACTTGTGCCGCTTTTTTCGCCACCAATGCTGATAACATGCGTTTCTTCATTCTGCTTAACAAGGCTATCACCTACTATCTTGTTAATCTCATTGTTAATCTCATTGTGAATGTTCTTGAAAGAACTTCCTACACCCTCAAACGCTTCCGCTACACTCGTATAGCTCTGCTCTTCAACATCACTACCATCTTCCTTAACAGTCTTAACCTTGAACTTAGGAGCGGTCCATGTGCCCTTATCATCATAGCCAGCACCTCCTCCGAAATAGGTCGCTAGCGCCTTATTCATTGTATAAAGTTGAGAACCATTCACCGCATCCGTCGATTTTTCCGAAACCGCACCAGCACTCACACCAGAGAGCGTCCGTGTAGCATGGTCAGTGTTTGCAATATCGATGCTTGTACCACCTTTTTCGCCACCAATGCTGATAACATGCGTCTTATCATCTTGCTTAACAAGGCTATCACCTACTATCTTGTTAATCTCATTGTTAATCTCATTGTGAATGTTCTTGAAAGAACTTCCTACACCCTCAAACGCTTCCGCTACACTCGTATAGCTCTGCTCTTCAACATCACTACCATCTTCCTTAACAGTCTTAACCTTGAACTTAGGAGCGGTCCATGTGCCCTTATCATCATAGCCAGCACCTCCTCCGAAATAGGTCGCTAGCGCCTTATTCATTGTATAAAGTTGAGAACCATTCACCGCATCCGTCGATT
>NZ_BAABIZ010000163.1:0-781 GCF_039543045.1 Bartonella jaculi | reverse complement strand
CCCCAGTAAAGTCGCGCCCTGCAATGGCAATCAGAGAACGCATCCCCTGTTCGGATTTGGCTAAAACATCAAAAAAGCGCACCAAGGTACCGGTGGCATCTTTGTCCAGATCTTCCATGAATTTTTGACGAGAGAGACCAATATTGGTAAAAGCATCTTCAATATGCTTGCCTCCCGCCTGAATGCGCGCACTGATAGAGTTAAAACCACGTGCAGCACTCTCTGGGACAATCCCAGCAGAAATCATCGCCGTGCCAAAAGCCGCGGTTTCACGGGCAGTGAGCTTAAACATAGTTGCTGCACCGGTGGCCCGATTGGTAAAATCAGAGACTTCACTTGCCTTGGCCGCCATGTGGTTGGAAAGATGGTTGATAGCATCGCCTAAATCTTCGATGCCTGCCTGATTAAGCTTAAAGACATTGCGCAATTTGGCAAAGCGCTCACCAATCTGATCCCCGCTCATATCAAAGGCGACCGCTGCCTTGGCGGCATAAATACTAAAAGCCTCGAGATCTTGTTCACCAATCCCTGCTTGGCTGGCACTAGTCATCAGTTCTAACACTTCACGAGCGGCGAGAGGAATTTTGGTGGAGGTTTCAAGGGCAAAACGACGCAATTCCTTTAAACGATCAAGGGGGGCATCCAGAACCTTTTCCAAGCCTTTCATCGATTGATCAAATTGCATGGCTTTATAGAGCGGTGCAATTAAAGTTGCGGTTTGGGCAACAGCCCCCACCATGCGCCCACGCGCATGAATATAAGCATTTTGCGCTTTTTCTGT
>NZ_BAABIZ010000162.1:0-788 GCF_039543045.1 Bartonella jaculi | reverse complement strand
TGATAGACTTTGTTTGTCTGAGCAATTTTCTCCCCCTTGTAAGTCATTTCAAACTCAACCTCAATCGGGGCTGTTGACCAGAATTTTCTTTCCTGCCCAAAATATTGAGTTGCAATAACCTCATCGCTCATCTTTCCAAGTGATTGAGCGATTTCCTCTCCTGTCTTAGCGGCTGTTGTTTCAGTAGTAAATTTGAGCAGATCTTTTTCTACAAGCTTGCCCGCAAGTTTCACACCTCCCTTGGCTACTGCAGCAGCACCGTCAGTAAGCACTATAGAACCCACTGTATAAGCCGCATCTCCTATTGGTTCACCTATCATTTCGCCGAATTCAAAACCGGCACTGGGTGCTCCATTCCCCCCCTCTTTATCCATTGTTTCCATTATGTGATTTATATGCCCTACAAAGGAACCCTTAACACCTCCCCAGAATTGATCAACTTTTCCGGAGACATCATCAATCACATGTCCACTCACGGTCCAAGACATTGCTGTTCCAACGCCTTCAATAACCGTTTTAACGCTCTCAAATGGATTGAAAACTATTGCTAACCCTATTTTCACAGCACCGAGACCTAAATCGCATACTCCTTTTACTGTTTCTTTTGCGGTACTGCTAATCAAACCCAAAAACGCACCTGTGGAAAAAATCCTATCTTGCTCTTCACTAATCTCGAACCATTTTTCATTAACATCTCTTCGACATTGATCATCAGAACACTCTTCTAACTCTTTCTTCATCTGAGCGCGTTGTGCACTACCCAAAAAGTTATTTGCAGCGGCATTGCC
>NZ_BAABIZ010000161.1:0-788 GCF_039543045.1 Bartonella jaculi | reverse complement strand
ACAACACTGTATCTCTTGTTGTATTTTAAAGCCTCTTCAGCAGAAACCCCAGCCGGTATCCCAACGGGTAAAATGATATAGCCTCTTTTCTTACCCCGTGCACGACGCATGATACGCCCCACCGCCTGTATCACATCCACTTTGCTTTTGCGCGGGTGTAAAAACATGATCGCATCAAGAGCAGGAACATCAACACCTTCAGAAAGACAGCGTACATTGGTAAGTACACGACAAGTATTTTCCCCCGCATCTTCCTTTAACCAGTCAAGGGCTTCATGGCGCTTCTTGGCACTTTGTGTTCCATCAATATGCGCAAAGGTACACTGAAGAGGCGGCGTCTCTTTATAGAGTTTATGAAGATCAGACAATTCTTTCTGTATTTCTTGAGAATTGAAGGTGTCACAGATACGTTCAGAGGTTTTGATATCTTTACAAAAAGCCAAAGCCCGCCGCATAGGGTTAGGGTCATCACTCAAGTCAATCTTCAGATCTATTTTACTAAGAGCTTGATAACAGCCTATGATCTTGGTTTTATCATCAAGAGTAAGTTCATAATCATCATTGGTCATCAGATGTTGAATGGATTCACTCACTTCCTCTTCATTAACCCCCAAGATAATAATCTTATAAGGAACTAAGAGTTCATTCTTCACGGCTTTAGAGAATGTATAGGTGTAAAGCTCTTTTCCATAGAGTGCTTCATCGTCCATAGAGGCTAAAATGCCATTCATCTCATGGGCTTGTTTTTTGGCACTATCAGCAAAGATTTTTGGGGTTGCTGTCATATA
>NZ_BAABIZ010000160.1:0-793 GCF_039543045.1 Bartonella jaculi | reverse complement strand
TTTTTATCAATATGTTGTGTCAATTTTTTAATGTAAAAAGATTTCCACTTTCATTTTTCATCTTAGAGTAGCATTAAGCCGAATTTTGTGTAGTTTCTAGATGTTCTTTTTCAGCTTCTATTTGGCGTTTTAAATGCAATTTTAGAAGAGGCAAAGTAAGCTCTATTTCTTCCGTGTCGTTGATGTCTTGAACAAGCTCTTGCAGTTTTTTATAAAGTTCCGCCGCGAGTTCCGCTATATCTTCGGGGGGGAGTTTTATGTTTTCATCGCGATAGGTTGTATAAGCTATGCGACCAAGTTTTTTCATGAGACCAGCAGGGATAGTAGGCATTTTAAAACCTACAGCTTTTGCTTTTGCCATGTCACTAAACATTTCGCCTTCTCCAGTGACGATCCAATGAGGATTAATGTTATAGGCTGTATAATAAGCGTTAATTACTGAGGACGATGGCTCATGTGCTCCAATTTCGTAATTAGCAAGAGTACCTCGTTGTAAATTAAGGCGTTGCGCAAAAATACCCCGTTCTTCGTTTCCGAATATTCGTCTTATTTCACGCAACCGCTTTGCAAGTTCTGTTTGTGGTTCTCTTTCAGGACGTGCCAAAAAAAATCACTCCAATATCAAATATTTTATTTACAAAGTAAAATATTTGATATACACCTTTAATTACCGCCCGCTATAGAGGGCAGATATTTTACAATTAACCCCACAAAAAACGGATGTGGGAGCATCCGTTTGAAGCAGGAGCGAAAGTTATGACAACCACCCAAACATGCATTCAAGTATGGGATC
>NZ_BAABIZ010000159.1:0-798 GCF_039543045.1 Bartonella jaculi | reverse complement strand
TTGAAGAGGCATCTTCGTTTGTTTGAGCAATTCGGTCAACTTGACCGAATTGCTCTTTTTTAACCTTATATTGATTACTACCATCTCCACCACGCTTAATTTCCCCATACTTCTTTTCCCACAATTCGCGGTACGTCTGCACAAACAAAGCGCGGTCAATTACTGACAGTTCATTGCGAAACAAATTCTCTGCAACCTCTAAAAGCGCAGCATTTTCTTTATCGGCTTGCACCACAACCGCATCAATAGCGCTATACCCTAAAAGCTCCGCCGCCCGTAATCGATGCGCCCCCGCAATCAACGTATAATGCCCCTCTTTCGCATTGGGCGTATGGCGCACGGTAATCGGATTCATCAACCGTTCTCGTGCCATCGATTGGGCAAGCGCCTTGGCATGCTCATCATCAACAGGGCGTATACGCTCCGGTACAACAATCAAATCTAAAGCAATCTCTTGAAAACGTGCCATTATCCAACCGCCTTGTCCATTTCTCGTAAAAACAAATCCATCGCACGCCCCGCCCATCTTCGATAGGCTCTAGCAAAGACAGGCTCCTTTAATCGCCGATTAATCACTTGGAGTGACAGAGAGATAGAAGTCCGCTGCCGTTCTTGTATAGCGACAATACGCCGCCGTGGAACCTCAAACTGATAATGCAAAATATGAATAGCAATCTGTCGTGCTAATGCCGCATCAAATAAGCCATGCGGGGGGTCAATAATATATCGGATTGGCAAATGCCGAAATCCACCACTCACTGCCTTAAAAGAACAGGAAAGCATAATTTGTAATCGTTC
>NZ_BAABIZ010000158.1:0-799 GCF_039543045.1 Bartonella jaculi | reverse complement strand
GTAAAAGTGATGTCGCGTTATACAAAATGGATTGTACTCATTATACTCTTATTAGCGCTTGATTTTTCACGTATTATGGATGCGTTTGTAAGTATTTTTACACAAAAACCAAATATCCGACTCTAAACATACTCTGAGACGCGCGAAATTCTTTAGAAAATGGTTTCTTAATTTTGCTCGTCTCATGGAGGCTATCAATAATAGCTTTACACATTTAAAACTGTTATTTTCACAGAATTGGACATATCAAATTTCTCTTCAAAATAGCTAAAAACACTGCAGAGGTAATTGTAAAAATTCTATCCTGTTATAAATGAAGCCCACTGTTCCAAGAGAACATGTCGCTGTTCTAAAAAATCCGTTCGCATGTAGGCTTTCGTCACTGAACTCCCAACTGTATGTGCAAGAACAGTTTCGGCAATCTCAAATGGTGTTGACGTTGTCTCTGCTATCCAGTCCCGTAAGCTTGAACGAAAACCATGGGGACGATAAGTCAAACCACAAATTGTCATATACTTTGCCATGGTGGCATCAGAAATGGGGTTGCCTTTAAGACCAGAAAAGAGAAAACCATTCTTTTCAAAGGGGAGAGTTTTTTCAATAACTCTCAAAGCTTCATCACTTAGTGGCACGCGAAAATCTGAAACTTTTCCCACAATACCCTTCATATTGTCTTTTGGTATTGTCCATATATTTTTATCTATTTGTTCAAGACGCAAATATCGCAATGGATATGACCGTACTCCAGTCAAAATCAGAAGCTTCAGTGCTAAATTTGAAAGAATCTTATCATCTAAAT
>NZ_BAABIZ010000157.1:0-811 GCF_039543045.1 Bartonella jaculi | reverse complement strand
TTCCATTCCAAATTTTAGCAAATCTTTATCACATATAAATTGTGAGGGTATTCTTATGTGCAAAAAATACATCATAACAAATGAAATGAAACAAATTAAAGATAAACTGACTAAACGGGTTACTACCCTCTATCGTATTAAAGCTTTAAAAAACTTTTCTGATGTCAAGGCTGGTGATCTGGGGGGCTTTATTGAAAAGGAAAGCAACCTTTCACATGATGGCAATTGCTGGGTTAGTGATGATGCTTGTGTTTTCAAAACTAGCCGTGTTTTTGAAAATGCAAAAATTTGTGGCAATGCACAAGTTTGTGGTCAAGTCTATGGCAAGGCTGTTGTTTATGGCAAGGCTTTCATTTCTCAATATGCAAAAATTTATGATCATGCGCGTGTTTATGATAATGCCCGTGTAATGGGTTATGTTTATGGCAATGCTCGTGTGTATGGCAATGCTCGTATTGATATTGAAGCACATATTTATGACAATGCCCATGTTTTTTATAATGCGTGGGTTTGTAATGACGCAAGGGTCTATGGTGATGCCAAGGTCTCAGGTTTTGCTTGCATTCATTGCCATGCAAAAATTTATGATCATGCAATGATTCATAACCGTGCAAAAATCTATGGCAAGGTTTATGGCAATGCTTATGTGAGTGGCTCTGCTGAAATTTATGGCTCTGTTTATGGCAATGCCAAGATTTCATGTGCACTCAAGGTCTTTGGTAAAGTTTATGGAAGAGCAAAAATAAATAGAAAAAGTATGATAAGGTGTATTCAAAACAATCAAGAGGTTTATAAGAGCGATAAGATTGTA
>NZ_BAABIZ010000156.1:0-822 GCF_039543045.1 Bartonella jaculi | reverse complement strand
TTACTTTTGCGTTGCCAAAAACGCGTGCATTTTGAAAGACACGGGCTTTATTATACACCCAGCAATTGCCATCATGAGAGAGGTTATCTTCACTTTCAATATACCCCCCGAGGTCACCTTTTTTGACATCATCAAAATCTCTTAAAGCACGAATGCGCGTTAAGAAATGACCATCTATATATTCGCCATCATTAATAAACTCATACTTTTTTGCAGGCTCTTGTTTATTATTAGATGCGGTTTCGTTTGTAATGGGGGTGTTTTTTGATATATTTGTCATAATTAAATCCTAATCGTTATAAAGTTTCTATTGACACTCTATAAGAGAGCCGGGCGCTAGAAACACGGCGATTAGTCCGTTGTTACACTTTCCCCATAAAAAGGTATTGTATGGTGTAACTACACCCGACATAATCGTTATATGCCAATGACAGCATAAAAGAAAGTCAGTATTTTAAAGACATGGGAGAGGCTGTTTCGTAACCTATCCGCTAATCGTTAAGTGTTTCTAGCACTTGAGTATTTATATAACAAAATACGTATTTATTGTCAAATAATATTTTATCTTTTTTGATATTTTTTATGATTTTTTTAAATGCATTGTGTGTAAATATTTATCATATGCTTATTAATTGCTTCTTTTGTATTATAAGCTTTTAAAGCTATATTATGGGCGTTATAAAACGGTTGCGTTCTTTTTTGAATCTATACATTTATAATATTTATAAAGGCTCTCATGATGCTTATTTTTATCTTTATAACCTATCATGTTTTTTACTAAATGGTTTTTAAAGATTTCTGTTAATTTCTTTTATAACACAT
>NZ_BAABIZ010000155.1:0-824 GCF_039543045.1 Bartonella jaculi | reverse complement strand
ATCTCTATAAACAGTATAACCTCTATGCTGCGCTACAGTACCTCGTTATAGAAGATCAAGAATTACCGCATCTTGTGAACTCATTGCGGGTGGCTCTTAATGCGATTCAGAAACATTTTGATCGTTAGATTTATTGGCAATCAGATTCTAAACTTCTTCATCTTTATCTTCTGAAAAATATATTGTATATCTTTAATACTCAATTGTATTTTTTGCCTCCTTAATTTCATTTTTTAACATCCTAATTTCATTATTTGCTTCTGAAAGACTATATTCAGCATAAACGAGAGAAATAATTGCGATTATAAAAGCAGTCCATAAGCTGATGATATCGAAATACCAAACTAGTAATATTACTAAAAACATCTTTTCTCTTTGTGTTAGGGGAAAATTGAAAATTTCATATTGAAGATATATTGATTCCATAGTTGCATCAATACGTATCGTTTTCTTGTTGACAAAGTGATGTAAATCGTATTTAATAACATCGCTGTACTTGGTTGTATTGTATCTATACGAGGGGCAGTGCAGTTCAAAATCCCCGCAAATGCGGGGTTTTTTATTATCTGGAGGGAGGAATTTATGACATCAGAAAATACAGAGCAGGTTTTACAACCGACCAAAAAGCCTATGCCTCCCAATGCAGGAAAGATTTTATCATAAAAAATACAATAAAGTCAATATGTTGAGTGCAACCATTTTATATGAATCCACTTGAGAATCCATACTTTTATACGTGATTCATTTGACCATTTTTTATATAAGATTGCCATGTATGAGTAGACCATAAAAAGCCAATCATGATGCAAATGTTATAACGCATG
>NZ_BAABIZ010000154.1:0-826 GCF_039543045.1 Bartonella jaculi | reverse complement strand
TGAGGGGCGTGACCCCATTAAAGAACGTGAGAAACAAAAGCGTGAAGCAATAAGCAATCTCCATTATTTAAAAGATATTGCACTAGATGCTTTTGAAAGCCGTAAAGCTGAATTAAAAGGGGATGGTCAAAATGGAAGTTGGTTTTTACCATTACGCCTTCATATTCTCCCTAAATTAGGCTGTTTGCCCGTTTCTGAGATTACACAAACAGAAATACGCAATGTTCTTTCTCCTATTTGGCATATAAAAGCTGATACAGCTCGTAAAGCACTGAACCGTCTTAATCTTTGTCTCAAACATGCGGCTGCTCTGGGATTGAATGTTGACTTACAGGCAACAGAAAAAGCACGCGCGCTCTTAGGTAAACAACTCCATAAAACCACTAATAGACCAGCAATGGATTGGAGAGATGTGCCGGCTTTTTATCAAACGCTTTGCGAAGCATCAACCCTAACACAACTGGCTTTGCGTTTGCTTATTTTGACAGGCGTTCGTACTTTTCCTTTACGTCATATTCATAAAGATCAAATTGAAGATGATATATGGACTATCCCTGCTGAGAATATGAAAGGAAGGCGTGATGCGACAACAGAATTTCGTGTGCCTCTATCATCTGAAGCATTAGAAATCTTAAAACAAGCACGATTGCTTTCTCGCAACAATTTCTTTTTTTCTGCAACCGGTCGAGGTCCCCTCGCTGATACGTGTATGTCTCAATATATGAGAGACAATAAACTTGAAGCCTGCCCCCATGGTTTTCGTTCTAGTTTACGTAATTGGCTTGCTGAAACAACCGATGCCCCCTATGAGGTCGCTGAAACCATT
>NZ_BAABIZ010000153.1:0-833 GCF_039543045.1 Bartonella jaculi | reverse complement strand
CTTATAATTGGGCACTGAGAGAGTGGCAGCAGCAATATGAAGCGTGGAAGAAAGATAGTCGTTTACCAAAGCCTAATAACTATGCGCTACGTAGACAATTCAATTCTCTAAAGCGAGAACAATTTCCTTGGATTATGGAAGTTACTAAAAATGCTCCACAAATGGCAATTATTCAATTGGGTGTGGCTTTTAAGAATTTCTTTTCAGGGAAGAGTCGATATCCCACTTTTAGAAAGAAAGGAGTGCACGATCGTTTTACTTTAACCAATGATCAAATACAGCTGCAAGGTTCCAAGATAAGAATTCCCAAACTTGGTTGGGTTCGTCTGCGAGAACAATTGCGCTTTCAAGGAAAGCTGTTGTCAGCAACCATTAGCCGTAAAGCGGATAGGTGGTTTGTCAGTCTTAGCGTTGAAACAGATAATCAAGCCTCATTGAGCGAGAACCAAGCTATTGTTGGCCTTGATTTGGGCATTAATGCCCTTGCAACGCTTTCGACAGGAGAGACTATAGGAAGCGTTAAACCTTATAAGGTTTTGTTAAATCGTTTACGCCGCTTATCACGGCGTTTAAGTCGTAAGAAAAAAGGCTCGAGCAACCGCTATAAGGCGAAACAAAAACTCGCTAAGCTTCATGCGCGTATAAGCAATATAAGAACGGATAATTTGCATAAGGTTACAACCGATTTAATTCAGCGTTTTGGTACCTTTTGTCTGGAAGATCTTCATGTAAAAGGCTTGCTGAAAAATCGTCATTTATCGCGTTCGCTTTCAGATCAAAGTTTTTTCGAGTTTTGTCGTCAATTGACATATAAGGCAACCCGCTATGGTCGA
>NZ_BAABIZ010000152.1:0-837 GCF_039543045.1 Bartonella jaculi | reverse complement strand
CTCAGGAACCGCCCTTCATGCGCATCCAATCTCACCAGAAACCGTCCCACTCTTTCAACCCACGCACTGCATCACTTTTCGCCTCCCCCTTTACGAACTCTCCAATGCACCCTGCTTTTCTTTTTACAGATTTACGCTTTATCATTTTTACGATTACACAGAAAAAAGGAAAGAAAGTTTCCGATAAAAATCACGTTAGAACATATATGGATATTTAAGTAAGCGTGAAACACATAAAAATTTTCTCCACGCCTCCACACCTCCACGCCACGCCTCTCGCGCTCTCCAGCCAACTTCCCAATCCCATCGGCATAAGATCAGCAAAAGCCGCCTTCAAGCAAACCCCAACCACCAAGCAACCCCTGCCACCAGAAACCATCCCTCAGGAGCCGCCACGCATGAGTATCCCACAATCGAAACTCTCCAGCAACAACGCCCCTATTGCTGCTCTCCAGCTAACGCCCCAATCCCATCGGCATAAGATCAGCAAAAGCCGCCTTCAAGCAAACCCCAACCACCAAGCAACCCCTGCCACCAGAAACCATCCCTCAGGAACCGCCCTTCATGCGCATCCAATCTCACCAGAAACCGTCCCACTCTTTCAACCCACGCACTGCATCACTTTTCGCCTCCCCCTTTACGAACTCTCCAATGCACCCTGCTTTTCTTTTTACAGATTTACGCTTTATCATTTTTACGATTACACAGAAAAAAGGAAAGAAAGTTTCCGATAAAAATCACGTTAGAACATATATGGATATTTAAGTAAGCGTGAAACACATAAAAATTTTCTCCACGCCTCCACACCTCCACGCCACGCCTCTCGCGCTCTCCAGC
>NZ_BAABIZ010000151.1:0-843 GCF_039543045.1 Bartonella jaculi | reverse complement strand
GACGAGGCTCTTTTGTTGATTTAAGAACAACTTCTTGTTTTGTTGCAAATATTTGCCAATCTATACGACTGTTTTCCATATGATGAAGGTCAATGCGATAAACGGGTATCGCTTGTCCTTTAATCATGGCATTCACATTGTCACTTAATTCACTTTCAGTGCTATCAACAAGAAGACGATATTTAAAGATGTCTTTTCCAGAGGCAGCGATAAAGCTATCAATATCCTTTTTACTGATCTGATGGTCTGCTTTATAAAACTTACATTGGATAGCAACATACCCTTCTTGATTGCGAAGCTTTGCAACCAGATCAATGCCGATATCATTTTTATTCCAATCATCACGTTCTTTTGCCCATTCAAAATAGCTTTCAACCTTTTCATATCGTCCATAATGAAGAGGGTCATGCATCAGATATTTGCTAACAAAAGATTCAAAAATTTTCCCCCGTTCAGCATTTGATGTTGCCTGTTGACGATAATATTCCAACAGAGAGCGTAAAGTGACGTGTTTGTTATCAGACTTATCAGATTGAAGCATATTACAACAGAGCCCATTTTTTTATAATGTGTTTAATTCTTTTCAAAAGAATCAAAATGAAGCTTATTAAATCTATTTTGAACGAATTGAGAAAAAATGCATAAAAATGCAAAAAAAACGGATAAATTTTTTTAAATGGGGTTTTTAAAGGCACTTTATCCACAGCCTATGAGCTATGGTTAATCAGCATAATAGTGGAATTTGCTATTCGTTTTATGATCAATCAAGACAAATGCAGTATGTGCTTTTAAAACATCAGAATGATTATTTTGATAGGTTTTATCACAAATTTTACAGAGAGG
>NZ_BAABIZ010000150.1:0-856 GCF_039543045.1 Bartonella jaculi | reverse complement strand
TACTTTCTGATGAAAGCAGTGAAGCGTTCCACGCCTTTAATGGGTTTTATCAAGAACTAAAAAACAACTTAAACAGTGAAATCAAACAAGAGGAAGCGCTTGAGATGTTAGCGCAACATCTTGTGACGCGTCCCGTGTTTGAAGCTTTGTTTGATGGCAATGAATTTGTGCAAAACAATGCTATTTCGCAAGCCATGGAAAAGATTTTAGCTGAGTTGGATAAAACCAATATCAAGCAGGTATCGAAAGAGTTACAAGAGTTTTATGACAGCGTAAAATTCCGTGCCTCTGGGATTACCACCCCCCAAGCAAGACAAAACCTTATTATCAAACTTTACGAAGATTTTTTTACCAAGGCATTTAAGAAAACCACCGATAGGCTTGGCATTGTTTATACCCCCATTGAGGTTGTAGATTTTATCATTCATTCTGTTGATGATGTTTTGCGCAATGAATTTGGAAAAAGCCTAGGATCACGTGGTGTCTCTATTCTTGACCCCTTTGGTGTGGTCTCTAAAGTCAGCAAACTCAGCATCAATCCTTGCAGTGATGCGGGCTTGCTCTTCTGGCGTTGGGGTGCGACCGTTTAGATCCCCCATTTCCTCTTTTACAATGCCTTGCACCCACAGTTTAAACTGGAGCATTGCTGTGGCTTCGCCCACGGCACCGCCCACAGCACCGGCAGAACAAGCGCCGCTCGCAACAGCGCTTTTGAGACAACCAAGACCAGCATGAGCAACAATCTGGGTGACCGTGTCTATTTTCCCTTCAGCCTTGGCGGTGCCGATCTCTTCCGCCAACGTCTTGCCAACCGTATCAGACAGGGCTGTGCGCAGGTTTGCAATCAGGTTCTTAT
>NZ_BAABIZ010000149.1:0-872 GCF_039543045.1 Bartonella jaculi | reverse complement strand
CCCCAGTAAAGTCGCGCCCTGCAATGGCAATCAGAGAACGCATCCCCTGTTCGGATTTGGCTAAAACATCAAAAAAGCGCACCAAGGTACCGGTGGCATCTTTGTCCAGATCTTCCATGAATTTTTGGCGAGAAAGCCCGATATTGGTAAAAGCATCTTCAATATGCTTGCCTCCCGCCTGAATGCGCGCACTGATAGAGTTAAAACCACATGCAGCACTCTCAGGAACAATCCCAGCAGAAATCATTGCCGTACCAAAAGCCGCGGTTTCACGGGCGGTGAGCTTAAACATGGTTGCTGCACCGGTGGCACGATTGGTAAAATCAGACACTTCACTTGCCTTAGCCGCCATGTGGTTAGAGAGATGATTGATAGCATCGCCTAGATCTTCAATGCCTGCTTGATTAAGCTTAAAGACATTGCGCAATTTGGCAAAGCGCTCTCCAATCTGATCCCCTGTCATATCAAAAGCAACAGCGGCTTTGGCTGCATATATGCTAAAAGCTTCTAGATCTTGTTCGCCAATTCCTGCTTGGCTGGCACTGGTCATCAATTCCAGAACTTCACGGGCTGCTAGAGGGATCTTTGTGGAGGTTTCAAGCGCAAAACGGCGCAATTCCTTTAAGCGATCAAGGGGGGCATCCAAAACCTTTTCCAAGCCTTTCATCGATTGGTCGAATTGCATGGCTTTATAGAGGGGTGCAATTAAAGTTGCGGTTTGGGCAATGGCACCCACCATGCGCCCCCGCGTCTGGGCACCATTTTCTTTTTTATTACATGTAGAATTTTGTTTTTATTATCTTTTTTAAAGATGAGGGACACTAGAATAAAAGCGAGGGAATAGTTTTTTTCAAAACGCCTCTACAGTATAT
>NZ_BAABIZ010000148.1:0-885 GCF_039543045.1 Bartonella jaculi | reverse complement strand
TTGCCGTATCTGCTTTTTCATGCCAAAGGGGCGCGAGAACATTGCGAATGATATTGGCTGTTAATTTTTCTATAGGTAAATTACCTATGTGTGGAATCACGTGCAACTCTAGTGGAGAAAACCAACGGCCGTTTTTGCCTTCATTTTTCAACTCTGCTTTTTTGCTTTCAAAAGCTGCTTTCGCAATCTCACTGAATATGTTGCTTTGCTGTTTTAAGACGGTCTGTTCCCGAAATACAATAGGATCATTGCCTTCTTTAAGAATATCACTATAATATCTTGCAAGCTCACGCGCTTCTTTTAAAGAGAGTTTCGTAACAGGACCAAGTCCCATTTCACGGCGTTTATTGTGGTGCGTATAGCGAAAAAACCAAGAGCGTGTATTGTCTTTTCGAACATTCAACCAAAGCCCTGCCCCGTCACAATACTTTCCTTGTGGAGAGGACTTTACAAGTAATGCTGATAACCGATGAATCGCCCTCACTTAACACCCCCTCTCGTCCACCTTTTCACACATTGCCCGTCCACCTTTTTGGGTCCACCTTTTAGACCACCTTTAATTTCTGATTTGAGATTTTTTCTTTAATTCTTAATTTTTTTATTGAAACATAAAAAATTATAGACATCAATACGTCCTTGCGCTTCTTTACACAATCTGATTCTTGCTAATAAAGCCTGCTCCGCCGGCATGCGGCACCATTTTGTATCTTAGGAAGATTACAAGAGTTATAATTACTCTGGACACTTCTACGATATGTATGTAGCTTGTCGGCAGGTTTTGTATATTTTGCCACTAGGTTTTGTACCAATTTATTTTTTTTCAAAGAGTTTTTAAGGAGTTCTCAAAGGGTCTTCAAAGACCTTTCAAAGGGTATTTAAAACCCC
>NZ_BAABIZ010000147.1:0-895 GCF_039543045.1 Bartonella jaculi | reverse complement strand
GAAAAGGCAAGCGTGTGTTGTTTTTAGTCCCTTCTCTTGCTTTAGTCTCACAAACAATACGTGAATGGACAGCAGATGCACAAGTCCCCTTGCGTTCCTTTGCGGTGTGTTCCGATACGAAAGTTGGTAAGCGTCGTAAAAACCAAGATGATATTGTTGGCATGGAAACATCAGACCTTGTGCTGCCTGCTACAACGGATGCGGAAGTACTTGCCAAAGAAGCTTGTGAAAGCTTCGCAGATGCAATGACGGTCATTTTTTCAACCTATCATTCAATCCAAGTGATTTCTGATGCGCAAAAGGACCATGGGTTACCCGAATTTGATCTGATCATTTGTGATGAAGCGCATAGAACGACTGGAGCTTCATTGGGAAGTGAAGACGATGAATCCGAATTTATCAAGGTTCATGATAACAGCATCATTCGAGGTAAAAAACGCTTGTATATGACAGCAACGCCGCGCATTTTTAGTGATACTGCAAAAAGGCGTGCTGATGAGATTAATGCCGTTCTGGCGTCTATGGATGATGAAACGCTTTATGGAAAACAACTCCATCATTATAGCTTCGCGGAAGCTGTCGATAATGAACTTTTAACCCCTTACAAGATTGTGGTCTTGGGTATTGATGAAACCTATATCACACCAGCCATACAGAAGATTATTGCCAATGAAAACCGTGAAATTGATTTAGATGATGCGGCAAAAATTATTGGCTGTTATAGAGCCCTGACCAAAATGGATAAAGAAGCGGCTGTTGATGATGATGATACAGAACCCATGCAAAGTGCTTTAGCTTTTTGCAAAGATGTCAATACCTCTAAATATATTACAAAGCTTTTCAATAAAATTATCAAATCTCATATCAATGATTTCCTTAAAACGGTTCCCTTTCT
>NZ_BAABIZ010000146.1:0-897 GCF_039543045.1 Bartonella jaculi | reverse complement strand
CTAGGCTTTGACGAGAGCATCAACAAAACCCACCTTGAACGTGCAGTAGCTTTAGCTCAAGAAGTCGCAAAGGTAAAGCAACTGAGCTACGCTTTGATTGAACAAGTGTCAGAAAAGCTTGACAACCAACGGGAGGTTTCCGGCGAGGAGAAGCGACCTCATTCTTTGAAAGAAAAAATAGCTAAGTTTATCGGAAAAAAAGACAAGAAATAGCTTTTTAAAATCTCAAAAAGTTTATAGAAAATAGAGTTCTGTCCAAAGCCTTTATCACGAGTTGAGTGAATTCAACAGCGGTGGAGATTTTACCATTGTTACGGGCAGTGATTTCATGCTTTGTGTTGCAGGGCTATCAAGTGGGGGTGGTCAGACGCATCTGGTGGCAGATAAGGGCAAGATGAAGTTTTGCATCAACAAGGATCAAGATTTTTAGGATACTGATCAGTTATGCTTTAATTTAAATAGCTATTGCGTCATTTTTGTCAGTTCTTTTTAACAAACAAAATTATATTTTTAGAGAATACTAAAACATGTCTTATGAAAAGCATATGATCCTTTAAAGCCTTTCAAAAAATAGCTTGTAACTCATAAGAAATGCTATCAAGACTATTGTGATTATAGTTTTGAGGATTTTGAAGATTTTGAGGGTTCCTTTTACCCCCCCTTATATATTTTTTTTCAATCAAAAATAAAAGTCATTATATTTCAATATGTTAGCATTTTAAGATACAACCCATATAAATAACACAACCTATAAATTCAATCTATGATATATATTGAAGGGAGTTTTGAAGGTATTTTGAGGGTTTTAAACACCTTCAAAACCTATATATAATTCTCTTTAAAGAGAGCTTTTGAAAAGGATAAAGCTATCATTTTAGATTACGGTATAATCTTTTA
>NZ_BAABIZ010000145.1:0-907 GCF_039543045.1 Bartonella jaculi | reverse complement strand
TGGGCGAATGCTCATCCCACTTTAACAAGCGCCATTATCAAAACCATTGCCGCTCTGATGGCTTTTAATATTGCTTTGCGTGTGTTGCGCTTTACTTTTGCTGGCACACGTCTTGGGCTTCTTCAATTGATCACGTCTTTTATCAAGATGGGTGCTGTGAGTCGTGGTCTTGCTGCAAGTTGGCGCGGGCTATTGGCTTCAGGGCGCTCACTGGGCTTGCTAACCGCGGGTCTTGGGGCAAGTTCACTTCGACTCTTGCGTCCCATGACTTTACTCGTGGCAGCGTTTCGGGGGATTATGATCTCAGGAAGTGCATTTGCTGCCGCTTTTGGTTGGATAGGGACAGCGATAGAAGTGATTGCTGCTGGCATAGCCTCTGTGGTTGGGGCTGTTTTTAGCCCAATCGGTGCTCTGATTGCTGCTGTTGTAGCTGTGATCGTGGCTGCTTGTTTTGTTTTGTGGAAATATTGGGATCGTTTTTCTTCCTTTGTCAAAGGTTTTGCACGGGGGCTAATACGCGCTTTTGGTCGTGCCTTTGAAGCCGTCATGCGTTTTTTTGGCGCCGACACGGCAACCATTACACGTTGGAAAAACATTATTGCTGCTGCCTTTGATTTCTCTGCCCATTGGCAAAAGTTCAAACAGGGACTTAGCGCTGTTGGCAAGTGGTTTGGCAATGTGTGGGAGGGCTTTAAACAAAGCCTTTCCAACTTTTGGAGCTGGTTGGGGAGCTTTTTTGCCCGCGAAACGCTCTCAGAGAGCGCCAAAGCTGGTATGGAACAAGCAGGGGAAGACTTGGCGAGTTGGATTGTCGATGGCTTTATGGGAAGTATCACAAAATTGATGGATTTTTTTAAATCCTTGCCCAGCCGCATCAGAGACTGGATTGGCAGCATTGATTTATCCG
>NZ_BAABIZ010000144.1:0-919 GCF_039543045.1 Bartonella jaculi | reverse complement strand
ATATCCAGAATTTGGTAGTGAAGATGATTATTATCGTCATGAATATTATGCTGATTGTGAGGGGTATTATGATGATGATGACAGCCAATATGAAAATGAAGCTGCGTAAATGACACGCGGGCGCGGCGGGGGCGCCCCCTCTTTTAAATTTCCCATTCCAAATTTTAGAAAATGTTTATCACATATCAATTGTGAGGGTATCCTTATGTCTCAAAAATATAAATTAACCAGTGAAATCAAACAAATTAAAAATATATTTACTAAAGAGATTACAACTCTTTATCGTATTAAAGCTTTAAAAGACTTTTCTGACGTCAAAGCGGGGGATCTTGGTGGTTTTATTGAAAATGAAAGCAATCTCTCTCATGATGGCAATTGCTGGGTGTATAATGAGGCGCGTGTTTATAATAATGCCCATGTTTCTGATAATGCTACAGTTTGTGATTACGCTAGTGTTTTCGATAATGCAAAAATTGAAGGCAATTCTACAGTTTTTGATTGTGCAAGAATTTATGACAATGCAAGAGTTTCTGATCATGCTAAAGTTTGTGGTTCCTCTTATGTTTATGATCATGCCTGCGTTTTGAATCATTCTGAGGTATCTGATAGAGCTGTTATAAAAGGTCATGCAAAAATTTATGATAATGCTTTATTAACTGGCTATGCACAAGCTTATGGCAATGCAAGGATTTATGGCCATGCGCAAGTTTGGTTTTTTGCTGTGGTTTGTGATGATGCTTGTATTTATGAAAATGCAAAAATTACCGGCTATACATACATTTGCGATAAAGTGAGTGTTTTTGGCAATTCATATATAGATACCAAAAAATTGAATGGTCATATCAACATTTGTGATCACATCATAAAAGACGCTGCGTAAATAAGACGCGGGCGTTGTGGGGGCGCCCCTCTTTCAAAT
>NZ_BAABIZ010000143.1:0-938 GCF_039543045.1 Bartonella jaculi | reverse complement strand
ACAATTAAGAAAGCAACGACAGGAAAAGGAAACGCCTCAAAAGTAAAAATGATACAGGCAATGCATGCAAAAGGGCATGCGCCTGAAGATGACAACGAAGCAGATGCTTTGGCAATTTTATATTTAATGAAAGAAGGGGGTACATATGTCCAGTAAAATACCATGGACAAGGCTTTTTGCAGATAAATGGATACTTGATCTTGCTTGTTTGTCTCCCATTGAATGCAATGTTTACATAAAGTTGCGTTTGCAAATGCTTTATACTGGAAAGCCGCTTTTAAATAATTTGAAGGTTTGGGCTAATTACACTGGCTGTTCAGTAAAAATGTTTATGAAAGCATTAAATGTTTTAATGAACACAGGTCATATCACGCGTTTAGAAGATGGTTGTTTATGGAATGTAGATGTTGCAGAAGAACTCACTAACTCAAATGAAAATATAAATAAATTTTCAGAAAGAGCACAGAAGGCAGCGCAAGCAAAATGGGCAAAACGTCATAAAGAAAAAACAATTAGTGATGATCAAGATGCTAAGCATGATGCTTGTGGTATGCTTAAGGATGCTAAGCATGATGCTAACGATATGCTTAAGCATGCTACAAGCAATGCACAAGCAATGCTTAATTATGCCATTAACAATAACAATAACATATATAAAAAAAAACTAATACTATCGTATTAGCAAAAAAAGAAATTGGTTCTGAAAATTTAGAAACAAACGAACAGGTTCAAGAGCCAACAGAGGTTGATGCTGCTAAGAACCAATCAGAGCAAATCGAAACGGGTGCAGATAACCAACCACCCATTCACAAGCCAAGTATTGATACTCAATGCGATATTAAACACCGGTGGCATATTGACGAGAAAGAGCTGGCGAAACTGCCATCACGCAATTTGCCAAAGATTGCCACCACACTTGCAGAAGCCATAGGTGGGGT
>NZ_BAABIZ010000142.1:0-943 GCF_039543045.1 Bartonella jaculi | reverse complement strand
ACCTCTATTGTTTCACCCGTGAATTCGTATTTTTTTGCAGGCTCTTGTTTATTATTAGATGCGGTTTCATTTGAAATGTTAGAAATAACGGGGGTGTTGTTTGATAAAGTTTTCATAACTAAATCCTTACTGATTATACGTTTTTGATTGACAGCCCATAAGGGCGCCGGGCGCTCAAAAACACGGCAGTAAGTCCGTCGTTACACTTTCCCCATAAGGTATTGTATGGTGTAACCACACCCGACATAATCATCATATATGCTAACTAAAGCATAAAAGATAGCCAGTTTTTATAGGGGATTAGGTTTATCGTAACCCATCCGCTTACTGTTTAAGTGTTTTTGAAGCACTTGAGTATTTATATATCAAAATACGTATTTATTGTCAAATAATATTTTATCTTTTTTGATATTTTTTATGATTTTTTTAAATTCATTATGTGTATATATTTAGCATATGCCTATCAAGCGCTTCCTTTTTATTATATGCTTTTAAAGCTATATTATGGGATTTATAAAAAGATTGCGTTATTTTTTGAATCTATACATTTATAATATTTAGAAACGCTCTCATCATGCGTATTTTTAGTTTTATGATATATTTATTTTTTACTAAATGGTTTTTAAGATTGTTGTTAATTTCTTTTATAACACATTTGCAATTTAACAGCCTTTTATAGGGCTTATCTTTATAAGCAATGCATTCATTTGCATTGTAATTATGAAAGCCTGCTTTTTTTTACACGTGCTTTATAGCTGTTATCTGCTTTATAGCCACCGCATCATTTTTCATTTTCATAAGAGAAAGGATAAATAGGATAAGTGTGGTTTATTGTATGTTATGAAATCTCTAAAGAGAAATTGATAATTATAGAGATTAGCAAAATCCCTTTTAATAGACTTTTGTCAGTCTTGTCAGTTCTTTTTATACCCTATAGTATTTT
>NZ_BAABIZ010000141.1:0-944 GCF_039543045.1 Bartonella jaculi | reverse complement strand
TTATCACTCACATGTACCAAAATAAATAAAAATTAAATCAATAAGTTATTATAAAAGTAAGGGATTTGGTGGTTATTGATTCTATTACGTTTTTTTGCCTCTATCCCTAACTTTTTTGGAGCTTTTTTATCGATTCGAGGGCAAGCTTTTTACGATCTGCGCTCTTTGTATAGAGAGATGCCATATTGTCGTCTGTCCAGCCAAAAAGCGCTTTGAGTTGAGATACTGTTGCACCTGAATTTGCTGCGCGTGTTGCTGCTAATTTTCTCAATCCATGTGCTGATTTCTTGATACCGGCTTGGGTACATGCATTATAAAATAAAACCCCGAAGCTTTCTTTGGCTAACTTTTCTCGGCGTTTACTACAAATAAATGTTTCCTCACCAATGGGACCAATTTTAAGGGTTTCGGCTAGTTCTGGTAAAATGGGAAGAAAAACGTCTGTTTGGAATTTGCTTTTCTCTGTTTTGAGATGAATGATATTATCTTTGACATCTTTCCAGCCAATACGAACCGCATCACCACGACGTAATCCCGTATAGAGAAGAACATCAATCCAAACGCGTTCATGGGTACCATGTGACCAGCATTGGTAATATTTCTCAACATCCTCTTCTGTCCAAACAGGAAAACCGCTTTTGTTTTTTAAAGAAGGTGTTTTTATTCCTAAAGCTGGATTATTTTCTAAAAGCCCTTGTTCAATTGCCCATTTAAAAAGTCCGTTGAGTGATTTCAGAAAGTCCCTAGCCATTGCGGGTGTTTCTTTACGCCGTTCAACACCGGCTATAATATGTTTCTTTTCGATTGCTTGGTATGGAATGTTTCCTATGGTATCACATACCTTCGTAAGAATGGGTTCTCTTTGTCTTTTTGTGGCTTTAGCGAGGTTATACCAATTAGAGCTGTTAAAGTATTGTTTCAGTAGCCATGCAAATGACCCTTCA
>NZ_BAABIZ010000140.1:0-952 GCF_039543045.1 Bartonella jaculi | reverse complement strand
TAGGAACAGCAGCCTTTTGTAACTCGACACTGTTAAAAAAGCTCAATCAGGGTGAATATGAAGCTGTCCCTGCAGAGCTACAGAAATGGACCCAAGCAGGCGGAAAGCGTCTTGAAGGTCTAGCACACCGGCGTGCGGCAGAAACAGGCTTATGGGCAAAAGGGGCTTATGTTTCCTCCAATTATCAAACAGTTGAAACGCAAGCACCAACGGGTTTTTTCAAAGCCGAAGCCCTTGCACCGATTATTGGCTCTTTTTCAGGTCTTGGTGGTTTGTTAGCAGGAAACGGTCCGATTCAATGGGCCTTGGCCACCATTATGATTTTAGCCGCATGTGCTGGCATTTTCTTTGTTGCTAAACGTTTTCAGGAGCATCGCCTATGATCTTATGGATGAAAAGAAATCTGATGATAACAGGCGCGGCTTTAGCCACTTTTTTTATTGCATTAGCAAGAGCTTTTACTCTTGGGAAAAAAGCAGAGCGACAAAAGCAAACAGAAAAAGCTTTAAAAGCAGCCACAACACGTCTGGAGGTGGAAAGTGAAGTTAATCAAAAAAGTGATGCTGATGTGCGTGCTGCTCTCTCTGACTGGTTGCGCGACAAATAAATATGTTTCTTCTTGTGTTGGCTGGTTGCCAATTTATGTAGATAAGCAAGATCTGAACACCATCAGTTCAAACTTAGCAAGAGAGATCTTAAAGCACAATAATCTAGGTGAACGCGTGTGTGGGTGGAAACATGGCTAGAAAAAAAACACAAGACGATATAGAGCTTACAGAAACAGAAAAAGAAATACTTCAAGAAATCATCATGACCTATAAAAGTGTAAAAGTGATGTCGCGTTATACAAAATGGATTGTACTCATTATACTCTTATTAGCGCTTGATTTTTCACGTATTATGGATGCGTTTGTAAGTATTTTTACACAAAAACCAAATATCCGACTCTAAA
>NZ_BAABIZ010000139.1:0-957 GCF_039543045.1 Bartonella jaculi | reverse complement strand
AAGTGATCCTTGTGCGGGTAGAAGAAAAGTCAACCATTGCTGAGACACAAGCCGAAATGGTAGGGTCCAATACGGCTTTGACCGGTGTTCATGCTCTAGCGCATGCTAGAGGGCATTTAGGTGTGGAGCCTGGCATTCTCTTAGCGCCAGCTTATAGTGCAGGGCGCCTTGATAATGGCAAAAACCCCGTGGCAGATGCCTTGGAACAAGTGGCAGAAAAGCTGCAAGCGATTACCGTGTTTGATACGGGGGGGAAAAATACGGAAGAAAGCTTTGCCTATCGCGCAGATTTTTCCTCACGCTTTTGTTATCTCATTGATCCCTTTGTGCGGGTAGCAGATAGTGAGGGGGGCTTTAGTATAAAACCAGCAAGCCCTTTTGCAGCCGCCATGTTTATCAAGCGTGATAAGCAAAGGGGCGGTGTTTTTTGGTCTCCCTCCAACCAAGATGTTAAAGGCATTTTAGGAACCGCACGCCCCATTAGCTATTTTGATGGCGAAATCGATCATGAGGCTAATCGTCTCAACCAAGCCGATATTGCCACCTTTATTCCCGCCCGCCTTAGCCAAAATTCCCAAGGTCAATTTGCTGCCAATGGGCGCATTTTATGGGGCAATCACACCACCTCGAGTGATCCACTCTGGCGTTTTGTCAATGTGGTGCGCACTCGTGCAGCCTTGGAAAAAACCATCATTAACAATTTCCGCCCTTGGGCGAATGATGAGAATCTCACCGGTCAACATGTTATTGCTATCACCCGCTCTTTGACCAGCTTTCTTGATGATCTGATTGCGCGTGGTGCATTGCTTGGTGGGCGAGTTTGGTTTGATCGTGATTTGAATTCAAACAGCAATTTGCAATTGGGAAAATTGCGGGTGGAATTTGATGCAGAAGAAGTCCCCCCTCTCGAAGATTTAAGCTTTGGAAGCCGGCGCAATGGTGCTTACTTTAATCGGC
>NZ_BAABIZ010000138.1:0-965 GCF_039543045.1 Bartonella jaculi | reverse complement strand
GGGTGTGCTGGTGAGCCAATGGGTTTATCATAGAGAGAACGAAAGATCCCTTGATAGGTTTCCCATGCCTCTTGATTGGGAGATCTATCAACCCATCTTCGCTTGTTTTGTTCATCTGGCCATACCAACATCTGAAAGCGTTGCATTAAACCGTCATCGTTTATTCCATGGTGCATTGCCCGAATGATAGGAACAATTCGTGCAGGTTGAATGCCCCCTATAATCGAAAGGGTTGCATGAGATATGTAAATGGTTCCACGTCCTATACGGTCATAAGTAAACTGATCATCTCCATTATAAGATTCTAGATAAAAACCACGGTCTGTTTGATGTTCTTTTCTTTCCAGAGTAGATAAAAAACCAGATAACTCATCACGAACCATTAAGAGACCACGGGGATTTTCTTTTAACAATTCTCCAAGCTTTTCAACCGTGACATCATTGACAATAAGGCGTCGTTTTCTAAGAGTGTCATCATCATCAGTTTCTTTGTATTCAAGAGCTTGAGAAAGAAGAGCAAGGGCTTGTTCCTCGTCTTGATTTTTGAGTGCTTCGTGGGCTTGTTTTTTCTTTTCTTGTTTATCTAACTCCATAAGAATATTTTTTACTTCTTGCTGTTTTTCTTGCTTTGCCCAATCCTGGTACCATTGCTTTTGAAACTCCTTGAGAGGTTGTAAAGCCGCTTTCATAGTCTGTGTTTTCATGGTTGAAGGCTCTCCAACAATAGCCCCCCAGAGATTAGGAACAATTTCCCACTTGGCATATTGTTTTGGTGCAACACGCACTCCGTTACCGATAAGAGAAGCCAAACCACACAAAGCAGGGACAGCAATAAAATCGAGAGAAGATTGTTGAATATCAGCAACGTCATAAATATAGCGACTTAAAGTTGAAGGCACTTGTGCAACGTGAAAAGGTTCGACCGGTAAGAGGGTATACTCAAGCGGTTTTAATTCCCCCCAACC
>NZ_BAABIZ010000137.1:0-994 GCF_039543045.1 Bartonella jaculi | reverse complement strand
TTTGCCCTCTCCTCTCCCTCACGCGCTAAAACCACAACCGCTTTGGAAACTTGTGCCTTAAAACGACGCCGTAACGCCCGCTCTGAAGGGATCGGCGCCCAACCTTTCTCCTGCGCCACCGAAACCATCCGCCGATAACATGCCGAAAATGCAGGACGTGAAGGGCGTAAATAATCCGAACATAAAACCTCAAAAGCCCCCTCATGACACGGCGCAAATTGCGAAACAGTCTCCTCACCATAACAAGGCGCCAGCGCTGCCAACCAATCAGGGCGCTCATACCCTTCAACCATCTGCCGCCAATTAAAAAGCGACATCCGGCTAACCCCAAATTGCACCGCGCACAAACTTGCTGCATCATGCACCCCCATACCGGCATGGAGTAAATCTTCCCAAAAACAAAGCGCCTTCAAACGCTCTTCACAGCGCTTTTTATGCGCCTTTGAAAGCCCCTCATAACGCGCCCAAAGCGCTTCTTTTTGTCTCTTTTCCTCTGCCTTTTTCAAAACATCAACACCACCCGCCCGCAACAACAACGCCGCCCGCGCCCCCTCCGGCAATAAAGAGATGTGATACTCCCAAACCGGCTTGGTCTTACTTTCCACCTTCCGTGAAAGTTCAGAATTTTTTCTCCAATGTGCCCGTCCGTGGTTTTCAAGGCTTTTATAGGTAGATGGCAATCCTGGCAAAGCCGCCTCAGCCAACTCAGCAATACTAAACCATTCCTTCATGGCTGCCCCCTTTTAATGCGAACCGGAACCGCACGCATGGCTTTCAACCGCGCCGCAATCTCACGCTGTTCCTGCTGCAATCTTGCAATTTCTGCCAAACGCGCTTCATCCCCTTGCAACAACAGCAAACCATCTTCACTCACCACCTCATCCCAGAGCCAAAATGCCTCTGTCGCCCGCACAAAAGCTTTAAAGCGCGGCAAGGAAATATCCACCTGCTTACTTTCCGCTACATAAGCATCCAAGCTTGCCTTACTCAAACA
>NZ_BAABIZ010000136.1:0-996 GCF_039543045.1 Bartonella jaculi | reverse complement strand
GCTTGGGGGCGTTGCGAAATGTTTCTTTAAAAAAAGCCCGTGAATGTGCAAATCAATGGCGTTCTGTTTTGCATGAGGGGCGTGATCCCATTAAAGAACGTGAGAAACAAAAGCGTGAGGCAATAAGAAATCTTCATTATTTAAAAGATATTGCTTTAGATGCTTTTGAAAGCCGTAAAGCTGAATTAAAAAATGATGGTAAAGATGGGCGTTGGTTTTTACCATTACGCCTTCATATTCTTCCTAAATTAGGCTGTCTGCCCGTTTCTGAGATTACACAAACAGAGATACGCAATACGCTTGCCCCCATTTGGCATACAAAAGCTGGAACAGCAGAGAAAGCACTAAACCGTCTTAATCTTTGTCTCAAACATGCGGCTGCATTAGGATTGGATGTTGATTTACAAGCAACAGAAAAAGCACGCGCTCTTTTAGGCAAACAACGTTATAAAAAACAAAATATACCTGCCATGGATTGGAGAGATGTGCCGGCTTTTTATAAAATACTTTGTCAAAAAACAACCCTAACACAACTGGCTTTGCGTTTGCTTATTCTGACGGGTGTTCGTACGCGTCCTTTACGTCATATTCGTGAATATCAAGTTAATGAAAATATATGGACTATTCCTGCTGAGAATATGAAAGGAAGGCGTGATGCTACAACAGAATTTCGCGTCCCTTTATCAACAGAGGCATTAGAAATCTTAAAACAAGCGCGCCTGCTCTCTCGCAATGATTTCTTCTTTTCTGCTACCGGTCGCGGTCCTCTTAATGAGTGTTCCATGTCACAATATATGAAACGTATTGGACTTGAATCATGCCCCCATGGATTTCGCTCTAGTTTACGCGATTGGCTAGCAGAAACAACCGATGCTCCTTATGAGGTCGCTGAAACTATCCTAGGTCATGTGGTAGGCGGCAAAGTGGAACGTGCCTATCGTCGTACTGACTATTTAGAACAGCGCCGTGTCTATATGGATAAATGGGCAGCTTATG
>NZ_BAABIZ010000135.1:0-998 GCF_039543045.1 Bartonella jaculi | reverse complement strand
CAGGTAAAATTGAAGAGGGTTCGCAGGAAGTTGTGAATGGAGGACAGCTATGGGAGACGAACCAGAAGGTTACAGATGTTGAGAAGAAAGTAGATAGGATAGATCAAGATGTAAAAGATATTGCAACTGCGGTTACGGATGGAGCCGTTAATTATGATAAAGATGCTGATGGCAAGAAGAAGAATAGCATCACCTTAGTAGGTGGGAATGAAAGTGATCCAGTCTTGATAGACAATGTAGCTGATGGTAAAATTGAAACGGGTTCTAAGGAAGCAGTTAATGGTGGTCAGTTACATGATTATACGGATCAGCAGATGAAGATAGTTCTTGATGATGCGAAGAAATATACGGATGATCGAGTAAGTAGTCTTGTCAATAATGGTGTTAACGAGTCGAAATCCTATACAGATATGAAGTTTGAAACGTTAAATTATGTTGTTGAGGATGTTCGGAAAGAAGCCAGACAAGCGGCGGCTATTGGGTTGGCGGTATCTAATTTAAGTTATGACGATACACCAGGGAAGTTGAGTGTTACATTTGGTACGGGTTTGTGGCGCAGCCAATCTGCATTTGCTCTTGGTGCTGGTTATACATCTGAAAATGGGAAGATTCGCTCCAATGTATCTGTCACGAGTGCAGGAGGCCATTTTGGTATTGGTGCCGGAGTTAGACTAACGCTGAATTGATGATAAAAGCCAATCTTTTGACAAGAACTTTATTCGCCTTTATTTTGTTAAATAAGGGCGAATTTTTTACAGATAAAACAATATTTACATGCAGGTTAGTACAGTACTCCGTTGTATTGTAAATCTTAATATTTCATAGAAATATATTGTGTGATTTTCTTTGTAAAAGAGGGATTAGAATCCATAATGATATGTTTTTTACGAAAAAAGTATTTTTTTCTTGCTATTTTCTCTAAGAGCTTATAAACATACAAAAAGTATATTATTAAGACTCATTTTGTTTGAAATAAAACATTTGAAAAGGGGGTAAGA
>NZ_BAABIZ010000134.1:0-1035 GCF_039543045.1 Bartonella jaculi | reverse complement strand
AAAGAACAGCAGGCAAGAGGTTTTTTCCGCTCATCCCAGCAAGAACTCGCAAACTCTCGCACCGCAAGGCAACAACACTGACACCCTTTACCGAACTCTTAATCTACAACCACAGGCATGAACATGAGCACAATTTTTGAAATCAAGCAGAAGCTATCGTCTCAAGCGAAAGTGATAGCAGAAATGCTTTTACCAAGAGGGCACAAACGTGGCAATGATTGGATTGTTGGCAACACACGCGGTGAATCTGGTCAAAGTTTATCGGTGTGTTTAAGTGGCGAAAAAGCGGGGCTTTGGTATGATTTTGCGGAAGGCAGCGGTGGAGACCTTTTAGACCTTTGGTGCGCAGTTAAAGGGATAAGCCTCTCTCAAGCCTTAGAGGAAGCACGTTCCTTCCTCAATCTTACACGTCCCAAACCCTTTATGGCGCCTCATCGCTCCTATCGGCGTCCCCCCACTCCGACAGGGAACACACCACAGAATTTGGTGAAAACTTACCTCAACGAAGAGCGCTGTATTCCTCTTGAGATTTTAAAGCGTTACCGGATAGGGGAAAATGGAAATAAAATTATTTTTCCCTTTTATAAACCGAATGGCACCCTTGCTTTGGTAAAAGAACGGTTGGCGCAAGCGGGCGCAAAAGCAAAACCGACAGCAGCACAGTGTGAACCAATTTTATTTGGCTGGCAAGCTCTCTGCCCCACGAACCACCCCCACACCAACACGGATCACCCCCACACCGGCACAGATCACCCCCACACCAGCACGGATCACCCCCACACCGGCACAGAGCAACCCCACACCAACACGGATCAACCCCACACCAGCACGGATCACCCCCACACCGGCACAGAGCACCCCCACACCGGCACAGAGCACCCCCACACCGGCACGGATCACCCCCACACCGGCACAGAGCAACCCCACACCGGCACGGATCACCCCCACACCGGCACAGAGCACCCCCACACCGGCACGGATCACCCCCACACCGGCACAGAGCAACCCCACACCGGCACGGATCACCCCCACACC
>NZ_BAABIZ010000133.1:0-1047 GCF_039543045.1 Bartonella jaculi | reverse complement strand
TTTCAGGACGGCTTGAAAGCGCTTCAATGCGAAACCCCGAAGCAAAGCGTACCCGATAAGCAGAGATATATTTTGTCGACCCATCCTCTTTTTGATCCGGAAATAAAAATTCTTCCACATCCCCACTGTGGCTAGTAAGTGCCTTCGCAAAATTGCTCACATAGCCAATAAATTCACGCCCCTTTTCTTTGGTGTCTCCAATGTAAAAAACATTATCGCCACCAGCCTCAAGCGTTGCCGCCGCAATCAGCGTATCATCTAGAGCCTCTGCAAAAGTAATGCCGGTCCGGCGCCCTTTTTCAACCAACTTTAAGGGGGATTTATCCTCAATCCATGCCCGTTGATGCGCCATCAAAATCCCTTCAGCTAAGGGATCTTTCTCTTTGAGACAAGCACTCGCCTGCCAAAGTTCAAAACCCAACCGATCACCATTCGCATCATTGTTTAAAGGAGTCTGTTCAAAAGTCTCACACCCTTCAGCCATGTTTTATCCCCAACACCTGCGCGCGAATAGCCCGTGCCGTCTCTTCTGAAAGCCCCGCTGCCGCCGCTGCCACCTCAACCGCTTTACTTGCCTTACTGGTAAAATCCTTCTCTAATCTTTGCCGTCTGGTCGTGGATAAATGTTCAGCAGCCAAAACCCCTTTAAGCGCATTCGCCAACTCTTGGGCTGCCTTTGGCGAAAGGCTTTTCCCACTGCTTAACGTGGAAAAAATAAGCTCTTTAATCGCTGCAGCTGTTAACAAAGTAATATTATCAGAAGCTTTGGCATCAAAGCGCTGTGAAAGGCTTGCTGCTATTTCACGGGTTTGTTCTAAGCGCCGTGACATCACTGCTAAACGCAAAGAATAACGATTAAAACTGGAAAAAGAGGGAATAGAAAAATTGAGACCCGTTTCTTTTTTTAAAGCCTTCAAAGACGCTTTAAATTCATCATAAATGGCTTTTTGCGTCTTTTCACGCCCATTTAAAGCTTCAGCCGCCTCTGCAATAATTTGATCACAAGCTTGTGGCAATAAATCAATCGCCGTTAAGCGCCCACGCCCG
>NZ_BAABIZ010000132.1:0-1057 GCF_039543045.1 Bartonella jaculi | reverse complement strand
CCAAGCCTTTCATCGATTGATCAAATTGCATGGCTTTATAGAGCGGTGCAATTAAAGTTGCGGTTTGGGCAACAGCCCCCACCATGCGCCCACGCGCATGAATATAAGCATTTTGCGCTTTTTCTGTGGATTCCTTCAAGTGCTCAGGGTCAAACCACCCTTTAAAATGCTTTCGTGTTTGGTTTTGGAAATGCGCAACATCGCTACTGAAAGCTGCAAGGTCTCGCTTGGCAGAGGCTATCCCTTCTTGGAGATGATTCACAAAACGGACAACAAGGGAAACATCCATGATCGCATCTCATCCTAACATTTGGCTTTCATATTCTTGGGCTTTCAGGCGGGCTAATTCATAGCGATAGGAGACAACATCAAGCCAATCCATCTGGTTAATCTCTAGAGCCGACCAGTGATAATAAAGAGCTAGCTCTGCTCCAAATTGTCCAGCATAGGGGATTGGCGTTGCGTAAAAAAAGCAAAAAAAGCCTTAAACACTGCCACAAGATCAACAACATCAAGACGATCAATCAGTTCAACAGATTCATGAGACATTTCTGCCAAAAGCGCTGTAATGCCTTCTGTCGCCTCATGGGTAAACAACACTTGTGAAAGCTTAAGAATGAGAACATCATTGCTAGGGTTTTTTTGCTCTGCAAATTCAGGTACAAGCAGCTCTGTCAACTGTGGTCCAATCAGCACAGACAATTGCTTGGCATGTTTGAAAGTAGGGCGATAAAAGGTCAATTTATGCCGATGAGCTTTTCTGCCCTCACTGTCCTGATACAGAATGGGAACAGCTAATTCCACCTCAATACTGGTTTGTAAACTTGTCATGATCAATTCCTATAGATTGAGAATAGAGCGTCGACGCCCACCAATATCTTGCCCATTGCGGACAAGCCAACCGCCCCGTTTAAAAGAAAAGCGGTGAAGAACAGAGCCATCCCAAAATTCTGTGTAATCCCAAACATTCTTGATCTCGCAATCATAGCCTGTGGCTTTTCCAGCTGTTAAGCCTTCGCTATCGACTTTGACCAAGCGTCCTGTAACATCAATGGAA
>NZ_BAABIZ010000131.1:0-1058 GCF_039543045.1 Bartonella jaculi | reverse complement strand
CGCCCTCAAAGGCCGCTGCTACACTCGTATAGCTCTGCTCTTCAACATCACTACCATCTTCCTTAACGGTCTTAACCTTGAACTTAGGAGCGGTCCATGTGCCCTTATCATCATAGCCAGCACCTCCACCGAAATACTCAGCAAACATCTTATTCATTGTATAAAGCTGTGAACCATTCATCGCATCCGTCGATTTTTCTGAAACTGCACCTGAACTCACACCAGAAAGGGTCCGTGTAGCATGATCAGTGTTTGCAATATCGATGCTTGTACCACCTTTTTCGCCACCAATGCTGATAACATGCGTTTCCTCATTCTGCTTAACAAGGCTATCACCTACTATCTTGTTAATCTCACTGTTAATCTCGTTGTGAATGTTCTTGAAGGAACTTCCTACTCCCTCAAAGGCTTCCGCTACACTCGTATAGCTCTGCTCTTCAACATCACTACCATCTTCCTTAACAGTCTTAAGCTTGAATGCAGGAGCAGTCCATTTGCCCTCACTATCATAGCCGGCATTCTTATCAAAATAATGAGCAATATCATTATTCAGAGAATAAAGCTGTGAACCATTCACCGCTTCCGTAGAGGCAGCACTAACCTCTCCATTCGCAAGATACTTAATCTTGCTATTAGCTTTCTCATTATCTTTCCCATGCTGCGCTACAAAAACACCTTCTTCATCACTCCAAAGCAACGCATTCTGCTTAATGTTTTCTGTAACCTCGGTAGTACTTTTGTTAATCTCTTTGTGAATGTTCGTGAAGGAAGTACCTACGCCCTCAAAGGCTGCTGCTACATCATGATACTCTGTATCTTCTGTATCGCCATCTTCCTTGACACTCTTAACCGTGAATGTAGGAACAGTCAAAACACCATTCTCATATTTAGCATCACCGCCAAAATACGAGGCAACCCCAGTACCCAATGTATAAAGCTGTGAACCATTCACCGCTTCCGTAGAGGCAGCACTAACCTCTCCATTCGCAAGATACTTAATCTTGCTATTAGCTTTCTCATTATCTTTCCCATGCTGCGCTACAAAAACACCTTCTTCA
>NZ_BAABIZ010000130.1:0-1060 GCF_039543045.1 Bartonella jaculi | reverse complement strand
CCAAGCCTTTCATCGATTGATCAAATTGCATGGCTTTATAGAGCGGTGCAATTAAAGTTGCGGTTTGGGCAACAGCCCCCACCATGCGCCCACGCGCATGAATATAAGCATTTTGCGCTTTTTCTGTAGATTCCTTCAAATGCTCAGGGTCAAACCACCCTTTAAAATGCTTTCGTGTTTGGTTTTGGAAATGCGCAATATCGAGGCTAAAGGCTCTTAAGTCTCGCTTGGCAGAGGCTATCCCTTCTTGGAGATGATTCACAAAACGGACAACAAGGGAAACATCCATAAGCGTATTTTACCCTAACATTTGGCTTTCATATTCTTGTTGTTTCAAGCGCACTAATTCTTCTCGATAGGCAATCACATCCAGCCAATCCATCTGGTTGATTTCTAGAGCGGACCAGCGAAAATAGAGAGCTAATTCTGCTCCAAATTGTCCGGCAGAGAGGATTGGCGTTGCGTAAAAAAAGCAAAAAAAGCCTTGAAGACAGCAAGAATGTCAACAACATCAAGACGATCAATCAATTCAACAGATTCATGAGACATATCGGCTAAAAGCGCTGTAATCCCCTCTGTCGCCTCATGGGTCAGTAAAGCCTCACAAAGCTTAAGAACAAGAACATCATTGCTCAAGGTTGTTTTATTCTCTTCTAAAGTAGGCAGAATGAGCTCTGCCAACTGCGGTCCAATCAACACCGCTAATTGGCGTGCTTGCTTGAAGTTTGGGCGATAAAAGGTCAGTTTCTTGCAGAGAGTTTCTTTGCCTCCTTTATCCTGATAAAAAAACGGAGCCTGTAACTCTACATCAATACTGGTTTGTAAACTTGTCATGATCAATTCCTATAAATTGAGAATAGAGCGACGGCGCCCACCAATATCTTGCCCATTGCGCACAAGCCAACCGCCCCGTTTAAAGGAAAAACGGTGTAAAACAGAGCCATCCCAAAATTCTGTGTAATCCCAAACATTCTTGATCTCGCAATCATAGCCTGTGGCTTTTCCAGCTGTTAAGCCTTCGCTATCGACTTTGACCAAGCGTCCTGTAACATCAATGGAA
>NZ_BAABIZ010000129.1:0-1072 GCF_039543045.1 Bartonella jaculi | reverse complement strand
TATAAAAAATGGTCAAATGAATCACGTATAAAAGTATGGATTCTTAAGTGGATTCATATAAAATAATTGCATACAAGCTATTGACTTTATTGTGTTTTTTGATATTATATCTTACATTGTCTGACCAATTGATCTCAACACGTTTAATCGCTTTATTGTCTGAAAAGCGAAACCGCTTCTCAACCGGTGCATTATCTCGTAATGGGTTCCATGTTACCCATAACTCTGCTCTCCAATCTTCACCCTCTTCACGCAACGTCGGTATAAGTGTCTGCCAAGCTGTCTCTGTAACCGGCTCTGCCTCATCAACCCAACAGAGTAAAATACGCCCCATCGATTTGATACTCGCAATATTGCGGTCTAGTCCAGAAAACTGAAAGGTTATACGACCATCGATCGACTTAATTGAAGACTCCCCAACCTTGTAATAGTCTTTTAAAAAGTCATGCGCTTCAATGGCGCGTTTAATCTCCTCCAAAGAACTTTCTGCGAGCGAATTTTGAAACTGACGCGCACAAAGGATAGTCCCTGATATCCCTTGCATACCAAATTGATAGCCTTTTAAAGCCGCCATCAAAGCAAAAGAGCGTGTTTTTCCAGACCCTCTTCCTCCCCAAGCTGCACGCACCAAAGCATCCCCTGCAAAAATCGGTATAAGCTTTGGTACAATCTTAATCTGTCTTGTCGTCATTCAACAAAGGAGCAATCTCTACACGCCCTATGATTTTAATGGCTCCCCCATCTTCCCCTGTCACTTGCAAAGGCAATACCTTGCCAAGCAAGGCTAAATAAGCAGCAGGGCATTTAATCGCTTGCTGTTCGAGATAAGAGATTAATCCCTCTTTACCATACTTATTACCTGCCAATTCAGCTGCTTTAATGATTGCCTCTTTTAAAAGACGTGTTGTTTTGTTGCCAACTCCCTTCACACGCCCTTTTCCTGCATTGGGCAAGACATTGATTTATAATAATAATCTACCGTTATTCATATTGAATGAGAATCCCGAATAACGTAAGATTCCCTTATTTCAAACTTGCTTATCTTGAATCAATCAAAAGCACTCATTTGCAC
>NZ_BAABIZ010000128.1:0-1082 GCF_039543045.1 Bartonella jaculi | reverse complement strand
GATTTTTCTGATGTTCTAAATATTCACTGTTTTCTTTAAACAATTTTTGTAGCAGATTTTTCTCTTCAAGCATCCAAAACGTATCGGTTAAACCAATATGCTTGAACGGTATATAATCTCCTTTCATCAGACTATGATAGGTCGATTCAATGTTAATCGCTGCTATGTAATAAGCCAGTAAAACAATCTCATTGGCATGGATATCATAACGGAACTTATACTCCATATCCTCTGGTTTTATAAGATTTGATTGTAACAATCGTGTGATAAAGGTACCTGTTCCTGTAAAGGGGTCAAGAATAGAAACACCACGTGATCCTAAACTTTTTCCAAATTCATTGCGCAACACATCATCAACAGAATGAATGATAAAATCCACAACCTCAACGGGGGTATAAACAATCCCAAGCCTATCGGTGGTTTTCTTAAATGCCTTGGTAAAAAAATCTTCATAAAGCTTGATAATAAGGTTTTGTCTTGCTTGGGGGGTGGTAATTCCAGAGGCACGGAATTTTACACTGTCATAAAACTCTTGTAACTCTTTCGATACTTGCTTGATATTGGTTTTGTCCAGTTCAGCTAAGATCTTTTCCATAGCTTGCGAAATGGCATTGTTTTGCACAAATTCATTGCCCTCAAACAAAGCTTCAAACACGGGACGCGTGACAAGATGTTGCGCTAACATCTCAAGCGCTTCCTCTTGTTTGATTTCACTATTTAAGTTGTTTTTTAGTTCTTGATAAAACCCATCAAAAGCATGAAAGGCTTCACTGTTTTCATCAGAAAGTATATCTTTAAGATGATTGATATGGTTTTGCGCAATCTCAGCAACATTGCCAGCCCATATGCCCCAGTAATCGGCAAGAGTAAATTTCTTAGCCAGAAGTGTCTTAAGGGCATTGGGAAACTCTTTATAAAAAGGTAATCTTCCTGTTACGCTATGAATGTATCTTTGTGGTTCATAGGCTGCTTTTCCAATATCAAGCCCTGTGCTTTCTGGTTTCTCATAAACATGGATTTCATTCTCAACCGTGGTCATACTCTTTAAGGCAGCAATCTCTAATGTATGACTGACATCTTGA
>NZ_BAABIZ010000127.1:0-1108 GCF_039543045.1 Bartonella jaculi | reverse complement strand
TTATACACCCAGCAATTGCCATCATGAGAGAGGTTATCTTCACTTTCAATATACCCCCCGAGGTCACCTTTTTTGACGTCACCAAAATCTCTTAAAGCTCTAATTCGCGTTAAGAAATGACCATCTATATATTCGCCATCATTAATAAACTCATATTTTTTTGCAGGCTCTTGTTTATTATTAGATGCGGTTTCATTTGAAATGTTAGAAATAACGGGGGTGTTTTTTGATATAGTGTTCATAACTAAATCCTTACGGGTTAATATTGTTTTCAATTGACAGCCTATAAAGGCGCCGGGTGTTGAAAACACGGCCGTAAGTCCGTTGCTATGCCTTCCCCATAAAAGGGTATTGTATAACATAGCCACACCCGACAAAATCGTTATATATGCTAATCGTAGCATAAAAGATAGTCAGTTTTTATAATAGGAATTAGGTTTATCGCAACCCATTCGCTTACGGTTAAGTGTTTTCATCACTTGATTATTTATATAACAAAATACGTATTTATTGTCAATTAATTTATGCACTTTTTTGATATTTTTTATGATTTTTTTAAATGCATTGTGTGTAAATATTATCATATTCTTATCAATTATTGCTATCTTATTGGCGTCTATTTGACTCTATATTACGCGATTTGGTTATTTACTCTTTTTACCTTCATAATAGTTAGAAACGCTCTTATTATGCGTATTTTTAACTTTATAAAGAATGCTTATTTTATAGAATGATTTTTGTGAATTTCTTTATAAGAGGTTCATAATTTAAACAGTCTTAATAGCTATCACTATCACCCCCTTATTAAGCAACGCGTTTTCATTTGCATTTTGGTTATTCGAGTTGCTGTTTTACGCATTCTTTATAACGGTTATATCCTTTATAGCCACCGCATCATTTTTCATTTTCATAAGAGAAATGATAATTGCTATTCATAGCTTGTTATGAAATCTCTAAAGAGAGACTGATAATTATAGAGATTAGCAAAATCCCTTTTAATAGACTTTTGTCAGTCTTGTCAGTTCTTTTTATACCCTATCTTATTTTTTTTATGAGATAAAAAATTAAAAACATTATTTTTCAATATGTTAAGTTTTATCTCTTTTTC
>NZ_BAABIZ010000126.1:0-1115 GCF_039543045.1 Bartonella jaculi | reverse complement strand
ATCATAAAATCTTTAAACCGCTTTGTACGGTACCTTTTTATCGATTTAAATGCATATCTAATTACAAAACCATTAGCACTTTTCACTATTTTGCTGGTTTAAGCCGCTTTACCACGCTGCCCTTCACAATCTTCAGGCTTGCCTATTCTCATGAATGAAATACGCTTCCCTCCCAATGCCTTATTGCGTGTATTTTCAACGGCTAGGAATATTTTCTCAGCAGCACCATAGAGAGCGCATTCCAAACCTCGACAATACTTCGCAAGATCAGCAGAAGATGGTACAAACGTTGTTGACATGCCTTCTGCCTCACCACGTATAAGATTTTTAACAGCTTGCAATAAAGACCATAGTGAAACACCGTCAAGAGCCGCGATATAAGCCTTTGCACGCACCTCTACATTCGAAACTTTTTGCATTGTCAAACCACCTTCAAGCACATCAAGAGCCTCTGCCATGTCTTCAATAGTAGCTTTCAAAGCAAGCAAGTTTTGAACAGTCTGATAAGCTTCTAAAGCTTGTTTCTCTAGGGTTGGCATCAATTGAGTGCCACCTATCAATGTCCATGGAAACTCCTGCGTTACATATTTTCCCATCTGTTGCACGGTATTTTGTAGAGGCATCACTAAGCTGCGTTGCACCGATAATATTACGGATTGCTTCTCCGGTACCACCACTAACTCTTTGATTTTTTGAAAATCTTTCATTGTTTGCACCTGATTTATTGATTTCGTATTTTTTTGAGTTTCGAACCCAATTGCGCCACGTTGCTTGCCAATCCGTTTTGGTAGCGTCCTTTCCGGTCTTGGCTTTCCAATAATCTTTAAATTTTTCGATTTCGACTTTCACGCGTTCTGGAGGCAAGCCTTCTGCAATTGCAAAATCGTAATCGGGTTCAAAATCCTCAGGCAATCGACAACCTCGATCTGTTCTCACCCGTTTTTCTTTCTTAGGAACGCTTTCTTGCTTGTGAAGCATGGGGGGCAGTACCCCACCTATGGCTTCTGCAAGTGTGGTGGCAATCTTTGGCAAATTGCGTGATGGCAGTTTCGCCAGCTCTTTCTCGTCAATATGCCACCGGTGTTTAATATCGCATTGAGTATCAATACTTGGCT
>NZ_BAABIZ010000125.1:0-1167 GCF_039543045.1 Bartonella jaculi | reverse complement strand
TTACTTTTGCGTTGCCAAAAACGCGTGCATTTTGAAAGACACGGGCTTTATTATACACCCAGCAATTGCCATCATGAGAGAGGTTATCTTCACTTTCAATATACCCCCCGAGGTCACCTTTTTTGACGTCACCAAAATCTCTTAAAGCTCTAATTCGCGTTAAGAAATGACCATCTACATAGTCACCATCATTAATAAATTCGTATTTTTTTGCAGGCTCTTGTTTGTTATTAGATGCGGTTTCATTTGAAATGTTAGAAATAACGGGGATGTTTTTTGATGTAGAATGCATTTTAATACCTATTCGTTAAATTGTTTCGAAATTGACACCCTATAAGGGCATCGGGCGCTCAAAACACGGCGAATAGTCCGTTATTACGCTTTCCCCATAAGGGTATTGTATGGCGTAACTACACCCGATATAAATCATTATATGCTTGTTAAAGCATAAAAGACAACCAGTATTTTACAAGGCATGGGAGAGGCTGTTTCGTAACCTACCCGCTATTCGCAAGTGTTTTGATCACTTGAGTATTTATATAACAAAATACGTATTTATTGTCAAATAATATTTTATCTTTTTTGATATTTTTTTGATTTTTTTTAAATTCATTGTGTATACATATTATCATATGCTTATCAATTATTTCTATCTTATCGTCGTCTATTTGACTCTATATTACGCGATTTGGTTATTTACCTCTTTTTACCTTCATAAGAGTTAGAAACGCTCTTATTATGCGTATTTTTAACTTTATAAAGCATGCTTATTTTATAGAATGATTTTTGTGGATTTTGTTTAAAGGGTTTGTAATTTAAATAGCCTTAATAGCTATCACTATCACGCCCTTATTAGAAACGCGTTTTCATTTGCATTTTGCTTTATTCAAAACTGCTGTTTTATGCATTCTTTATAACGATTATATCCTTTATAATCACCGCATCATTTTTCATTTTCATAAGAGAAATGATAAATATGATAAGTGTGGTTTATTGTATGTTATGAAATCTCTAAAGAGAAATTGATAATTATAGAGATTAGCAAAATCCCTTTTAATAGACTTTTGTCAGTCTTGTCAGTTCTTTTTATACCCTATAGTATTTTTTTTAATGAGATAAAAAATTAAAAACATTATATTTCAATATGTTAAGTTTTATCGATTTTTC
>NZ_BAABIZ010000124.1:0-1174 GCF_039543045.1 Bartonella jaculi | reverse complement strand
GTTTAAGTGCAACAGGAAGCAAGCTTAAAGGACCAGCAACTGTTGATGGCAATGCGATTTATACAAAAGATGAAGCGGATATTTCTCTTCAAAAAATACGCAATGATATTGCGAAATTAACGAAACACACCATGCTTACTCCTCTTGAGATTCTCATAACAGAAAGTGGACCTATTTCATTACCCGATGGTGTGACCAATAACACCGATATTGAAATATGGGCGTGGGGTGGCGGTGGAAGTGGTGGAGGTAATACTGGCGGCGGCGGCGGTGGCGGTGGCTGCGCGCGCATTCAAATCAAAGGGTCTCAGCTTAAAAACTCCAAAAATGTCCAAATTGGTCGTGGTGGCAAAAGTGGAAATGGTGGGAAAACAATTATTGAAGGATTGCTTATCGCAGGTGGTGGTGGTGCTGGCAGTTATAATAGCTATGGCAATGATGGTAGTATAGGAGATAGATTCAGTGGGGGAAGTGGTGGCAGCTACTCCTCTAATAGCACTAGTTCAAATGGAAGTGATTTTACTTTTAGGGGTGGTGGCGGTGGCACTTATGGGAAAAAAACAGGAGGATCCGGTGGACACGGTGGGAACTCTACTTTCGGTGGTGGTGGAGGTAGTAGTGGGGATGTAGGCGGAAAAGGAGGTTACAGTGGGAAAGGAGGAAATGGTGGAGATAGTGGCAACAATAAAGCTGGTGGCGGTGGAGGCTATTTCCGCGGAAAGAACGGTGACGAAGGCGGTGACGGCGGCGATGGAGCAATCTTGTTGAAATTTTTTATCTAGGAGTACTTCATGGAATATGCAGTTGTTGAAAATGGTGTGGTAACAAATATTATTGTCGCATCAGAAGATTATGTTCATACCTTTGATGGTGAAGCTATCCCTTCAAAGGAAGCACAAATCGGCTGGACTTATAAAGACGGCGTGTTCTCTCCTCCCGTGGTGGATGAAAGCACAAAACAGCTTTCATCTACCGAAATGGTAGAGAAAGATCCACCCGTAGAGCCCATAAAAGAACCGCAAGAGAAAGATGATCAAGCCTAGGTTATACGGATGCTTATTGTACAAAAGCTTAAAGGCTCGTATGATTTTCTTTCTTTAAAATCCTTTTAAAAGCTCTTTCAAAATCCTTTAAAGCGGTTTTTTGACTGACAGTGTCAGGCTTATGGAACATG
>NZ_BAABIZ010000123.1:0-1179 GCF_039543045.1 Bartonella jaculi | reverse complement strand
CATTGTGTGTTGAGATCACACGGATTTTACCCCCCCAAATTAACAAAGCATTCACCGCATCCAAAACAGCGCGCACATCTTGATGAAACGCTGCCTCATCAATCACCACAATGCCCTGTAGTCCACGGATATTTTCAGGACGGCTTGAAAGCGCTTCAATGCGAAACCCCGAAGCAAAGCGTACCCGATAAGCAGAGATATATTTTGTCGACCCATCCTCTTTTTGATCCGGAAATAAAAATTCTTCCACATCCCCACTATGGCTGGTAAGTACTCTCGCAAAATTGCTCACATAGCCAATAAATTCACGCCCCTTTTCTTTGGTGTCGCCAATGTAAAAAACATTATCACCACCAGCCTCAAGCGTTGCCGCCGCAATCAGCGTATCATCTAGAGCCTCAGCAAAAGTAATGCCGGTCCGGCGCCCTTTTTCAACCAACTTTAAGGGAGATTTATCTTCAATCCATGCCCGTTGATGCGCCATCAAAACCCCTTCAGCTAAGGGATCTTTCTCTTTGAGACAAGCACTTGTCTGCCAAAGTTCAAAACCCAACCGATCACCATTCGCCTCACTTTTTAAAGGAGTCTGTTCAAAAGTCTCACACCCTTCAGCCATGTTTTATCCCCAACACCTGCGCACGAATAGCCCGTGCCGTCTCTTCTGAGAGCCCCGCCGCTGCCGCTGCCACCTCAACCGCTTTACTTGCTTTGGAAGCAAAATCCTTTTCCAACTTTTGCCGCCTCGTGGTCGACAAATGTTCAGCTGCCAAAACGCCTT
This sequence comes from Bartonella jaculi, assembly GCF_039543045.1. Classification (NCBI taxonomy): domain Bacteria; kingdom Pseudomonadati; phylum Pseudomonadota; class Alphaproteobacteria; order Hyphomicrobiales; family Bartonellaceae; genus Bartonella; species Bartonella jaculi. The sequence goes on along the minus strand of NZ_BAABIZ010000123.1, from coordinate 401 downwards.
TAAGCGCATTCGCCAATTCTTGTGCCGCTTTTGGCGAAAGGCTTTTCCCACTGCTTAACGTGGAAAAAATAAGCTCTTTAATCGCTGCAGCTGTTAACAGAGTAATATTATCAGAAGCTTTGGCATCAAAGCGCTGTGAAAGGCTTGCTGCTATTTCACGGGTTTGTTCTAAGCGCCGTGACATCACTGCTAAACGCAAAGAATAACGATTAAAACTCGAAAAGGAGGGAATGGAAAAATTGAGACCCGTTTCTTTTTTTAAAGCCTTCAAAGCCGCTTTAAATTCATCATAAATGGCTTTTTGCGTCTTTTCACGCCCATTTAAAGCTTCAGCCGCCTCTGCAATAATTTGATCACAAGCTTGTGGCAATAAATCAATCGCCGTTAAGCGCCCACGCCCG
>NZ_BAABIZ010000122.1:0-1190 GCF_039543045.1 Bartonella jaculi | reverse complement strand
CAACACCTACTATCTACTCAATGATCTTAGAAACGATACCTGCACCAACAGTACGACCACCTTCACGAATAGCAAAACGAAGCTTCTCTTCCATCGCTATCGGAACAATCAAAGACACATCCATCGCAACATTGTCTCCAGGCATAACCATCTCCGTTCCTTCCGGAAGCGTAACAATCCCCGTAACATCCGTCGTACGGAAGTAAAACTGTGGACGATAATTGGTAAAAAATGGTGTATGACGACCGCCTTCATCTTTCGTTAAAATGTAAGCCTCTGCTTTAAATCTAGTATGTGGAGTAACTGAACCAGGCTTTGCTAAAACTTGCCCACGCTCAATCCCTTCACGATCAACCCCACGAAGCAGTGCACCAATATTATCACCAGCCTGACCTTGATCCAAAAGCTTGCGGAACATCTCAACCCCTGTAACTGTCGTCTTAGAAGTGGGACGAATACCGATAATCTCGATTTCCTCACCAACTTTAATAACACCACGCTCAACACGACCAGTCACAACTGTTCCACGACCAGATATCGAAAAAACATCTTCTATCGGCATCAAAAAAGGCTGATCAACAGGACGCTCTGGAGTCGGTATATAATTATCAACTTCACTCATCAAAAGACGAACCGCATCTTCACCAATGCTTTTATCTTTATCTTCAAGAGCTGCCAACGCTGAACCTTTAACTATTGGGATATCATCTCCTGGAAAATCATACTTCGATAAAAGCTCACGCACTTCAAGCTCAACAAGCTCCAAAAGCTCAGCATCATCAACCTGATCAACCTTATTAAGAAAAACCACAATCGCTGGAACACCAACCTGACGCGCTAGAAGTATATGCTCACGGGTCTGAGGCATCGGGCCATCAGCAGCAGAAACAACCAAAATCGCACCATCCATCTGCGCAGCTCCCGTGATCATGTTCTTCACATAATCCGCGTGTCCAGGACAATCAACATGGGCATAGTGACGCTTCTCTGTTTCATATTCAACATGCGCCGTAGAAATAGTAATCCCACGTGCTCGTTCCTCTGGTGCCGCATCAATTTGATCATACGCTTTAAATTCACCAAAATACTTCGTAATCGCCGCTGTTAGCGAAGTCTTCCCATGGTCAACGTGACCAATCGTACCAATATTAACATGCGGCTTCGTACGTTCAAATTTGCTCTTTGCCATT
>NZ_BAABIZ010000121.1:0-1236 GCF_039543045.1 Bartonella jaculi | reverse complement strand
CAATGCCAAGATTTCATGTGCACTCAAGGTCTTTGGTAAAGTTTATGGAAGAGCAAAAATAAATAGAAAAAGTATGATAAGGTGTATTCAAAACAATCAAGAGGTTTATAAGAGCGATAAGATTGTAAATATATTAGATGATAGAGAAGAATAAATGATAGGCGTGGGGGCGCCTTTTTTATGGCTATAAAGCCTATCATAAAAGAGAGAATTCAAAAAAAGAAAGCCGTGCCAAGTGATAGACGCGGCTTTTGAATAGAGATACAACTAAAAAATACGAATTCACCAATGAATGATAATGCCTATATACAAAACGTGTTATATTGCAAGCGCTCTATTCTATTGATTAAAGCTTATCCAAAGGAACGTAAATGATGGGTGTGATCTTTAATCACTCATTTGAATGAGAGAGACTCTAAACGCTTTTCGTTGCTATCAAACGTATTAATCATAATGTCTTTATCTTTAAAGAGATTCATTTGAAACAAAGTACATTATCAAAACGCTTCTTTAAAACGTTTCAAAATACTAAGCTCAAAATAGAGCTGAGTGAATTGAAAGAACTTACATTCTCAAATCAAAACGCTTGGTAGGTTCATATCAGTGTAATCAAGAGCAAATGCGTATTAAGGGAATATCTGTCATAAGACCGTTTTTTATATTTATGCGCGTTGTTTTTTAAAAGCTGCTTTTATAAAATGTAAGCTTTTTAAGACTTGCTCTGTTGTGAAATCTAGATCTTCATTTACCATAAATGAAACGTTCTTAAGAGCACATGATAACTAAGTTATAACTGTTATCAAACGTTCTTATAAAGATCTCTTTTTATATTTCAAATGTTTAAACGTTCACTTAGAGAGGTTCTCATAAGCATATTTTCATTTTGCACTCAAACTATAACTCCTTTGCAAATTAGCCGGCTCAAATTTGAGCTGGCAAAATCAACCAATCCAATTTTGGAGGCGTTTCTTTAGAGTACAGCATTTTTAAAACATTGTCGCTTTTGACTCAAAATTGAGTAAAATACCATGCCTTGTGATGTTACAACGGTTTTTCTCTTCTCTTTCTTATCTTAAAGAGCTGCCCCTAATTTTGGGGTGACTAAAATCACTCAATCCAAATTTAGATTGACCTCTTTTGACTTCGTATTTTTAAGTTGTAACTTTTAAAACGTTTTTTGCTCGCTCGCTTGCGTTATGTCATTAAAAGGCTTTTGATTTCATAAGACATAACATT
>NZ_BAABIZ010000120.1:0-1250 GCF_039543045.1 Bartonella jaculi | reverse complement strand
CAATGCCAAGATTTCATGTGCACTCAAGGTCTTTGGTAAAGTTTATGGAAGAGCAAAAATAAATAGAAAAAGTATGATAAGGTGTATTCAAAACAATCAAGAGGTTTATAAGAGCGATAAGATTGTAGAGATATTAGATACAGAAGAATGAATGATAGGCGTGGGGGCGCCTTTCTTATTGATACAAACGTATCGTAAAAGAGAGAATTCAAAAAAAGAAAGCCGTGCCAAGTGATAGACGCGGCTTTTGAATATCGATTCTAATGACTAAAATTAATCATCTACAATGGAGTAATGAATGCGTATATACAAAACGTGTTATATTGCAAGCGCTCTATTCTATTGATTAAAGCTTATCCAAAGGGACGTAAATGCTGGGTATGATCTTAAGCACTCATTTGAATGAGAGAGACTCTAAACGCTTTTCATTGCTATCAAACGTATTAATAAAACGCCTTCCTATTTAAAGGGTGTCATTTGAAATAAAACACATTATCAAAACGCTTCTTTAAAGCGTTTCAAAATACTAAGCTCAAAATAGAGCTGAGTGCATTGAAAGAACTTACATTCTCAATCAAAAAGCTTGGTAGGTTCATATCAGTGTAATCAAGAGGCAAAAATGCATGTCTTGTAAAAAACGTTCTTTTACGCTTGCAAGCGTTGTTTTTTAAAAGCTGCTTTTCATAAGAAATAAACAACCGCTTTTATCAAACGCAAGGCTTTAAAACTTGTTATAAACATAGGTTTCAAATGTCTCTTATAGAGATCTCTTTTTATATTTCAAACGTTTAAACGTTCATTTAGAGAGGTTCTCATAAGCATATTTTCATTTTGCACTAAATGTAACTCCTTTATAAATTAACCAGCTCAAATTTGGGCTCGTTATCTTTAAAATAGAGCATTCTTTAAACAGCACTGTTTTACTAACAATTTAGTAAAACCCCATGCTTTTATGATGTTACAACGGTTTTGAAATTTACCTGCTTATCTTTTCTCTTAAAGAGCTGCCCCCAATTTTTGGGTGACTAAAATTACTCAATCCAAATTTAGATTGACCTCTTTTGACTTCGTATTTTTAAGTTGTAACTTTTAAAACGTTTTTTGCTCGCTCGCTTGCGTTATGTCATTAAAAGGCTTTTGATTTCATAAGACATAACATTATGAATTTCATACCTGCTATGTCTTACTCCGGTAAAAAAATACCGCGGTTATAAAATCAATCTTGTCTTTAAATCTTTTTATACGCCCTT
>NZ_BAABIZ010000119.1:0-1267 GCF_039543045.1 Bartonella jaculi | reverse complement strand
ATGACTAAGAGAATTTCATCAGAATTTATAAAAACTGGTTTGTTCACAACAGCCTCCATAATCAAAATATTTAAACACATTTTGAAAAAAACGCCTTGACATAGGATTTTTTTTTCGGGGTATGGTGCAAATATATTTTCGATTTTAGAATAAGTCAATATAAATTTTCTAAAATAGAAAAAATTTTTTTAGTGATAGACAAATAGTCTACACAAAAAAGTGATCTAATTTTCATTTAAATGTGGAGAAAATTCTATAATGAAGCAATCTAAAGAAGCTTTAAAAATATTTTCGTCATTAACAAATGAGCAAAAAAGGGTGGTTATTTTTCATCTGCTTCTTGCAAAGAATGTAAAAAAGAAATGACAGCTTTTCTATGTTCTGGCTTTGCCGAAGAATATAATTTTAAAAAATAATCATCACAATTATCGGGTATAAAGTGAGGGGGGAGAGCTTTAAAAAATGAAGTTAATCTAACGAGTTCATCCGCAGATATATTCCTACTTTCTTTATCATCATCAACAGAAAGCATTTTAGAGACAACAGATGTATGAAGTCCCATATGTTTAGCTAGTTCAGTTCGGGACCCATGACCCATTATTTTAAGTTTTTCATTTGCCCAAATTTTTATTTCTTTTTGAATATCCATACTTATCAATATTCCTTTTGTTTTAAAAAATATCAATATTTCTATTTTAGAAAAAATGTTGACAATTTTTCTATAATCGAATAAATGCGCATTTGATAAATAGAGAAATTAAGATGAGTATCAAAAATTCAGCAGCTACGATTATAAAGTATTTAGGCGGGGCAAAACGTGTGTCGTTGATTTCTCAATGCCATGTGTCTGCTGTTTATAAATGGACTTATCCTTTAAAAAAACTAGAGGGTAAAGGCGGAATTATACCGGCTAAATACCAAATTATGCTTTTAAATTATGCGCGTGAACATGGGATAGATTTACGTCCAGAAGATTTTTTTTATCCAGAGCGCTTGCAGAGACTAATGCAAGAGCAACAAACACCCCCCATGTCGAAATTTGCAAAAAGTTCGGATGTTCACAGCGCATGTGAACATAGCGACAGTTCGCACCCTTAAGGAGATGATGATGGCTGTAGAAAAAGCTCATAAGAACGATGCTGGCAAGGCGCGTGTTGAATTAATCCCACCGTTGGCACTGATTGAAATCGGTAAAGTTTTAGAGTTTGGGGCAAAGAAGTACGGAGCAAACAATTGGCGTAATGGCATGCACTGGAGCCGGTTTCAC
>NZ_BAABIZ010000118.1:0-1314 GCF_039543045.1 Bartonella jaculi | reverse complement strand
AATGCCTTGTTGAAGAATTTAGCAGCCTTTATATTTTCCATTTGCGGGGTAATCAACGAACCTCTGGAGAACTATCTCGAAAAGAAGGTGGTAAGATTTTTGGTTCTGGTTCTCGAGCCCCTATAGCTATCTCTATTCTTGTTAAAAATCCAGAATCTCAACAGCGTGGGAAAATATATTTTCGTGATATTGGAAACTATCTCACGAGAAAAGAAAAGATTGCGATAATTGAATCCCTTGGTAGCATTGATGGTATTACACGGAGTGAACAAGGTTGGCAAATAATTACACCAGACAAACATGGTGATTGGCTTGATCAACGTAATGAAAGTTTCGAAGCATTCTTAGCTTTAGGTGATAAGAAAGATCATGGTAAAAAGCTGTTTGAAACATTTTCATGTGGTCTAAAAACCAATCGTGATGCTTGGGCATACAATTCAAGTCGTGAAGCTCTCGCGAAGAATATGAGAAATATGATTGCTTTCTATAATAGTGAAGTGGAACGTTTTAATGGTGCTTATTCACATGATGACGGTAAAACACGTACTAAAACTGTAGACAATTTTGTCAATGCGGATGAAAGCAAAATTAGTTGGAGTCTTAGCCTTAAACAACAGTTAGAAAAAGGAAATATTTTTGAATTTAATGAGGCATGTCTTACGCAAAGTTTGTACCGTCCTTTTACAGAACAGTGGCTCTATTATAATCGTACTTTCAACGCAAGTGTTCACCAAATGCCTCGTATATTCTTGATAGGACAAAAAGTTGAAAACAGAATGATACAAATTACAGGTGCAGGAGCAAAGAAAGACTTTTCTGTACTTATGACTAAAGTTATATCTGATGTTAATATGATGGAAGGTGGTAGTCAATGTTTTCCACGCTATATTTACGAAGATACTGTGTCTTTAAAAAATAAAAATGATAAACAATCTCATTTGTTTACGAATTCTACAGAAGAGAGTAAAAGTACTGATTTACACCGTCGTGATGCCATTACTGATGAAGGACTAGCCCATTTTAAAGCGGCTTATCCAAATGAAAATATAACAAAAGACGATCTATTCTATTACGTATATGGTCTCTTACATTCAGAAGATTACCGCGCCCGTTATGCTGATAACCTCTCTAAAGAATTGCCTCGTATCCCTTGTGTAAAGACTGCTGAAGATTTTTGGATGTTTGTGACAGCAGGTCGTGAATTGGGTCATTTGCATGTAAATTATGAAGATGTGAAACCTTATCCAGTGACCTTTAAAAAAGGCAATCCAAAACAGACTGATATCTCTAATCCAGAAAAGTTTTATTATGTAA
>NZ_BAABIZ010000117.1:0-1337 GCF_039543045.1 Bartonella jaculi | reverse complement strand
TTCTGCGGGAAGTAAAAATTTCACGATTACAAAAGGCGATGAAGATAACAAGGTAAAATTTGATCTAGCTAAAGACGTTACATTAACGAGCTTAAAAGCAGGCGAAAATACCCTAGACGCAACAGGTCTGGTAATTACTGGTGGACCGCAAATGACGACCGCTGGTATTGATGCTGGAAATAAAGAGGTAAAAGGCATTAAAGATGGAACACTTTCAGCCGCTTCAACCGATGCAGTAAATGGTTCTCAGCTTTTTGCTACCAATAATGAAATTAATGACGTACGTTCTTTGGCAGTTTTCTACGATGAAGAAGCAGATTCAGATTATGTTCATCCACTTATCCGATCAGGCGGTAAATCTGGTAAGAAAAGTGTGACGTTTGGCAATCCGAAGGAAGGCACTGTTAGTTTGCGTAATGTGGGCGATGGTAAGATTGCCAAGGATTCTCATGAAGCCGTCAATGGATCTCAGCTTCATACTCTAAGTAATAAAGTTGCGGAGTTTTTTGGCGGTAACGCTAAGTATGATGGTGGCACATGGACTGCTCCTACATTCAAGGTTAAGACTGTCAAGGAAGATGGCGCTACAGAAGATAAAGAGTATAATGATGTCGCGTCTGCCTTTGCAGGTGTTGGTACTTCTTTCACGAATATTCATAAAGAAATTAAGAATGAGATTACCGATGCAAAAAGTGATTCTTTGAATTGGAGTGATACTAATAATGCATTTGTAGCAACGCATGGAGCAGAAGATAGCAAAAGCAATAGCAAGATTACGTCACTTGCGAATGGAGATGTAAGTGAAAGTTCCACGGATGCTGTGACAGGTAATCAGCTTCATTCATTAGGAGATAAGGTTGCTTCATATTTTGGTGGTGGCGCTAAATATGATGGTGGCGTTTGGACCGATCCTACTTTTACGGTTAAGAAATTCAGTGATGATGGCAGTGCAACTGATGAAAACTATAAAACTGTTGCGGAGGCTTTGACTGATGTTGGTACTTCTATCACGAATGTAAAAAAAGAGATTACCAAACAGATTAATAATGAAATTACCAATGTAAAAGGCGATAGTCTTGTTAAGTGGGATGAGAATGAGCAACTCATCAAGATTGGTGCAGAAAAACACGGTAATAAAATCACTATTTCCGATAAGGATGGTAAGGCTCGAACTCTTTCTGGTGTTGCAGCTGGGAGTGCAGATACTGATGCTGTGAATTTTTCGCAACTGCAAAAAGTTGAAAAAGATGTTAAAGAACAAGTAGCAGCCAGTAGCTTCGTGAAACAGGATTCTGAAACGAAACATATCACCATTGGTAAAGAAACAGATGGTGATC
>NZ_BAABIZ010000116.1:0-1376 GCF_039543045.1 Bartonella jaculi | reverse complement strand
TGTGCTAGACCTTCAAGACGCTTTCCGCCTGCTTGGGTCCATTTCTGTAGCTCTGCAGGGACAGCTTCATATTCACCCTGATTGAGCTTTTTTAACAGTGTCGAGTTACAAAAGGCTGCTGTTCCTACATTATAGCAAAAAGATACTAACGCCGCGAATTGTTCATCCGTTAATGAAACTGTAACAGCGCGTTCAACAGCATTTTCAAATTGTCTTAAATCTTTGCAAAGAAGTTCTTCTGCTTGCTTTTCAGTGATTGTCATGCCTTCGTAAATAAAAGGTTTTCCAGCACTGTTTGTATGTCCATAACCTATTGTCCATACCCCAATGGCATCTTTATAGGCGTTCAAACGCAAACCTTCCCATTGTTTGATAAGTGCAAGTCCTTCTGATGATATTTTTCGCATATGATTCTCCATAAAAAAAGCTCCGCAAAAAGCAGAGCTGGATTAAAAAATTGACATCTTTCTCATTCGGAAAGATAGCTTGGTTAAGCTTCATGTCACTTTTTCATTGGAATAAAAGAAGATTTTTTCTCAACTTTTAATTTCTTTCTTGACAAATATTCGTTTATAAACGAATATACATCATGTTTGAAATACGTCACTACCTTACTTCTGATGGCAAAGACTTGATAGCTGATTGGCTGCGAAAGCTCCGTGATATGCAGGCTAAAACTGCAATTATTCGCCGCCTTAATCGTTTAGAGCAGGGAAACTTTGGCGATTTCAAGCCGCTTCGTGAGGGTGTTCATGAATTGCGTATTAATGTTGGTCCTGGCTACCGAGTTTATTATGTCCAATCTAGAAAGACCGTATTGTTGCTATTATGCGGTGGCAGCAAAAAAACACAAGAGACTGATATCACTCGTGCATGTGCTTGCTGGCGTGATTGGCAAAACCGTGAAGATTAAAGGAGTGCAAAAATGAAAGACCGTAACCATGATGATGCAATGGCAGAAATATTCCGTGATGACCCTGAGTTGGCAGCAGCTACCCTTGATGCAATCCTAGCAGATGGTGATCAGGGTGAACTGCTTGTAACTCTACGCCAAATGGCCAAAGCTTATGGTGGTGTTCAAGCTGTAGCTAAAGCAGCCAATTTGAACCCAACACAAATTTACCGTACACTTTCAGAAAAAGGTAATCCAGAGTTCCGCAGCTTGAATGCTTTACTGCGTACCATGGGGTTTCGTTTAGCTGTACAGCCTCTTGAACGACCAGTTCCACACGTGTAGCTTTAGTGTCCACTCCCCACCTTTAAAGATGGGGAAGGGAGGTATTTAAGCAATCATTTTTAATGAGGGGCTCTACATTTGGTTTATAACCTATCATGTATCCTCTTCGTCCATATGGATTACGCCTTCGCCTTCGTCG
>NZ_BAABIZ010000115.1:0-1390 GCF_039543045.1 Bartonella jaculi | reverse complement strand
ACACCTGAAAACTTAATTGTATTGATTTAAAATATTGAAATGGATTAAGACTTCTCCTCCCCCCTTTCTTTGTTAACGCTTCAAGCTGGTACGCGATACAAAACCAGCCCCCCTTATAGGCACTCTTATAAGTCCCCCCCTCTCTTTTCCTATCTTCTAGGAAACTTGATCACTTCATGCACCTCATCAGAGACAGAAAGGCGTCTTAAAGCTTGGTGCAAATGTTGACTAAACTCTCCCGAATCTAAAGCCTCATCATCCCCTAAAACTGCATCAGGGGCTTTTAAAGCCAGATTCCCCGCATTCTTTGGCATCAAACGGCTTACCTTTGGGGAAACAGGACGCTTGGACTTTGCATCATCACCCCTCCTTGCAACTTTTGCATAAACATCCGCCAATTGATCCGGCGCAAGCTTTGCCGCCAACTGCTTTTCTGCTTTAACTGCCTTCACATATTCTTTACGCAAACGCCCATTCAAGCGCGCCGCATGCTGGTCATAAAAGCCCACATCTGCAAGGCAAGGCGCTAAACAAAGCAACTGATTGTTCAAATCATAAACCCGCAAATCTTGATGCAAATGATCCGGGTCAAAGCGCACAATCACCTTTTCTCCTGCATAACTGTTCAACGCCCGCGCCCAATAACGATTGCCATAAAAATGAATCTCACCTGTGCCCTTTTGCGTACGCAATGCCTCTGAAGTCAAAAGCCATAAAGCCCTCTGCGCTGCACTTGCTTGACGAACAATCGTCCCTTCTGCCTTTAAACTTTCCGCAAAAGTCTCATCAAAACTGCGCCCCGCACAATTGACCGCCTTGCGCCCCGCTTGCGCATTATGCGCCACAATCTGCGCACCAACATGGGCTTTGAATTCATCAAATCCTATCGCACGCTTGCCATAATCTTCAGGCTTGGCATCCGGCTTATTGCCCGTATAAGCCCCCGCACAAAAGGGATGTTTGGAAATCGCTTCTGCCAGATCACGCCATGCCCGCTCAATCGGTTTAGACTGTCCGCTATAAGGGGTCGTCCATTGCAATTGAATACCCAAACTGGTCAAAAGCCCCTGCGGTTCATCCGCCTTAATCTTAAAACGAAAGCGGTTGGCGACACCCCCAGAAATCCACTTGCTGGTAAAAGCACGCCCATTATCCAAGGTCATACGCTCTGGTATCCCATAAGCCTCCACCATATCCCCAATCACCAAACGCACGATTTCCCAAGTCTCAGCATCTGATAAGCGCCACGATAAAATCTTGCCCGAATAAAGATCTTGAATGGCAATCAAATAAAGCCGTACAGGCTTCTCACCCCAAGGAACATTCACAAAAACATCCAGCTTATGCCCGTCCATATTCACCGCTTCCATTGCATGCAAGGCACGCCGAT
>NZ_BAABIZ010000114.1:0-1406 GCF_039543045.1 Bartonella jaculi | reverse complement strand
CGACGATAGGCACGCTCTACTTGCCCTCCGACCGTATGACTTAAAATGGTTTCAGCGACCTCATAGGGGGCATCGGTTGTTTCAGCAAGCCAATTGCGTAAACTAGAGCGAAATCCATGGGGGCAGGCATCAAGTTTATTTTTTCGCATATACGTAGCCATACACTTCTCACCAAGGGGACCACGACCTGTTGCAGAAAAAAAGAAATCATTGCGAGATAAAAGGCGCGCTTGTTTCAAAATTTCTAATGCTTCTGTTGATAAGGGCACACGAAATTCTGTTGTAGCATCACGCCTTCCTTTCATATTCTCAGCAGGAATTGTCCATATATCCCCCTCAACTTGATCTTTATGCATATGACACAAAGGATTGGTACGAACCCCTGTCAGAATAAGCAAACGCAATGCTAAATTCGTCATAGTTGTTTTTTCGTAAAGTGTTTTATAAAAAGCCGGCACATCTTTCCAATCCATAGCTGGTCTATTAATAGTTTTATGAAGTTGTTTACCTAAAAGAGCACGTGCTTTTTCTGTTGCTTGTAAATCAACATCTAATCCTAATGCAGCCGCATGTTTGAGACACATATTGAGACGGATAAGAGCTCTATTAGCAGCTCCAGCCTTTGTATGCCAAATAGGGGCGAGTGTGTTGCGTATCTCTGTTTGCGTAATTTCTGAAACGGGCAGACAGCCTAATTTTGGTAAAATATGCAGTTTTAAAGGCGAAAACCAATCCCCATTTTTACCATCCCCTTTTAATTCAGCTTTACGAGTTTCAAAAGTCTCTAAAGCAATATCTTTTAAATAATGAAGATTGCTTATTGCTTCACGCTTTTGTTTATTGCGCTCTTTAATGGGGTCACGACCCTCATGCAAAACAGAACGCCATTGGTTTGCCAATTCACGGGCTTGTTTTAAAGAGACATGTCTTAAAGCACCCAGACCCATTTCGCGACGCCGACCCTGAATGGTATAACGATAAAGCCATTGAGCACCTCCATCTTTACGCTTATGAAGAAGCAAGCCGGCACCATCATTATATTTGCCAGCCCCCAATGTTGCGACAGACCTTGCATTAAGACGGTTCATAAGAGCCATTTTTAGTCCTTTCTTTAACAATTTTTACCCACACGCCAGCCCCGCTTTTGACGTGCAAGGGAATGATTTTGATTGATTCAAGATAAACAGCTTTGAAATGAGAGAATCTTACGTTATTCGGGACTCTCATTCAATATGAACAACGCTAGATTATCATTATAAATCAATATCTTGTCACTTGATGAAGGGTCATTTGCATGGCTACTGAAACAATACTTTAACAGCTCTAATTGGTATAACCTCGCTAAAGCCACAAAAAGACAAAGAGAACCCATTCTTACGAAGGTATGTGATACCATAGGAAACATT
>NZ_BAABIZ010000113.1:0-1418 GCF_039543045.1 Bartonella jaculi | reverse complement strand
GAAAATAATAACTGAGTTATAATTGTTATAAACATTAATTTTAAAGGCTTCTTATAAGATAGCTCATTTCTGTCTCTAAAACGTTTAAACCTTCACTTAGAGAGGCTCTCATAAGCATATTTTCATTGTGCATTCAAACTATAACTCCTTTACAAATTAACCAGCTCAAATTTGAGCTCGTTATCTTTAGAAGAGAGTATTCTTTAAACATTACAGCTTTTACTAAAAATTTAGTAGAATCCCATGCCTTATAATGTTACAATGGTTTTGAAATTTACCTGCTTATCTTTGTTTTAATAGGTGCCCCCAATTTTGGGATGACTAAAATCACTCAATCCAAATTTGGATTGACCTCTTTTGACTTCGTATTTTTAAGTTGTAACTTTTAAAACGTTTTTTGCTCGCTCGCTTGCGTTATGTCATTAAAAGGCTTTCAATTTCACAAGATATAACGTTGAATTTCATACCTGCTATGTCTTACTCCGGTAAAAAAAATACCGCGGTTATAAAATCAATCTTGTCTTTAAATCTTTTTATGCGCCCTTAATAAATGGAAATCTATAAGCTTATGACAGTTTCAAACGATTACCCTCTTATAGGTAATAAAATATTGTTATAGCATTTTTAGATTTTACGCTTTTCAATTTTAAGAATCATAATCTCATACTTGATATGCGATTACTAATCCAATTGTTAAAACAAGCTGTGATCTTTAAACGTATGTTATAGATAATTCCAAACGACTAAATTTAAAACAATGCGATTTTGAGTAATAAAAACGTATCATAAAATTTATGAACTGTTATGAATGATAACTGCTTTTCATTTCATTTGAATACACACACGCGTTATAATATTTACATCATGATTTGCTTTTTATGCTCTATTCATACATGGCAATCTTGTATAAAAAATGGTCAAATGAATCACATATAAAAGTGTGGATTCTTAAGTGGATTTATATAAAATAATTTCACTCAACATATTGACTTTATTGTTTTTTTTGATATGATACGGATTTGCACGTGAGATACGCCCATTGGGTTCTCTGATATATCCTTCGATGCGTGGACGACCACGTTTTGCTCGTTTTTTTCTTTTTGTCATATTTTTTCAATCAGAATGGCATGCTGTCATTAAAAGAAGCGCTATAATCGGAGACACCAGAGGCGATAGCATAATTTTGAGAAGTCACGGGTGAGGGAGATACGGATTGCTCTTTCTTTGTATCAAGTAGGTGCAATTCGCCTTTATATTGTAACAAAACAATCTCTGTTGTGAAGCGGTCAATACCGTTTTTATCTTGCCATTTGCGTGTCTGTAATTTTCCTTCTATGTAAACTTTTGAACCTTTGCCTAGATACTGAAGTGCAATTTTTGCCAAATGTGGATTAAAAACCACTACGGAATGCCATTCT
>NZ_BAABIZ010000112.1:0-1480 GCF_039543045.1 Bartonella jaculi | reverse complement strand
CAAGTTGTTTTTTCAAAATTTAATAAAAATTAACATATTGAAATATAACAACTTTTATTTTTCTATTTTAAAAAATATAATAGAGCAATAAAGAGGAACCTTCAAAACCTTCAAAACGTTCAAAACTCATAACCATAATGATCTTGATAGCATTTCTTATGATTATAAATTGTCTTTTGAAAGGCTTTAAAAGATTACATGCCTTCATAAGACGTGTTTTAATCATTCTCTAAAATTATAAGTTTATTCATTTAAGTGGATTGATAAAATTTATTAAAGGGATTTTGATAACGTAATCAGTTCTTATTTTCATATGCTTTTCATAAAACCCGTTTTAATCACTCACTAAAATGATCTACTTTTGTCAGTTCAATTTACAGACACAAACTGACAAATATATATTTACAGTTGTATTTATTTGTTATGGCTGTTTTAATAAGTTGTATTTTGAAAAAGAGATAAAACTTAACATATTGAAAAATAATGTTTTTAATTTTTTATTTCATAAAAAAATAAGATAGGGTATAAAAAGAACTGACAAGACTGACAAAAGTCCATTAAAAGGGATTTTGCTAATCTCTATAATTATCAGTCTCTCTTTAGAGATTTCATAACAAGCTATAAATAGCAATTATCCTATTTATCCTTTCTCTTATGAAAATGAAAAATGATGCGGTGGCTATAAGAATATAACAGCTATAGAGAATCCGTGAAAAAAGCAGGTTTTTATAATCACAATGCAAATGAATGCATTGGTTATAAAGACAGTCCCTATAAAGGCTATTAAGTTGCAAATGTGTTATAAAAGAAATTAACAGAAATCTTAAAAACCATTTAGTAAAAAACAAATATATCATAAAACTAAAAATACTCATGATGAGAGCGTTTCTAAATATTATAAATGTATAGATTCAAAAAATAACGCAATCTTTTAAGAAAGCCTATAATATGGCTTTAAAAGCACATAAATATAAAAGAAGCAATTAATAAGCATATGACAAATATATACACACAATGCATTTAAAAAAATCATAAAAAATATCAAAAAAGTGTATAAATTAATTGACAATAAATACGTATTTTGTTATATAAATAATCAAGTGATGAAAACACTAAACAGTTAGCGAATAGGTTACGATAAAACCTAATCCTATTATAAAAACTGACTTTCTTTTATGCTGTCATTGGCATATATGATGATTTTGTCGGGTGTAGTTACGCTATACAATACCCTTATGGGAAAAGCGTAGCAACGGACTAACTGCCGTGTTTTCAACGCCCGGCGCCCTTATGGGCTGTCAATTGAAAACTATTAACAGTTAGGATTTAGTTATGAAAACTTTATCAAACAACACCCCCGTTATTTCTAACATTTCAAATGAAACCGCATCTAATAATAAACAAGAGCCTGCAAAAAAATACGAATTCACGGGTGAAACAATAGAGGTTGGCTTTAAAACGCTGCATAGAATTAGAGCTT
>NZ_BAABIZ010000111.1:0-1482 GCF_039543045.1 Bartonella jaculi | reverse complement strand
TATGATGGATATCTTTGCAAACTATATGACGGATCTACAATTCGATGGAAAGCAGAATGTGGGATATGCCCTTGGTGGTGCGCTCATCTTGTCCATTATCTCCATTGTGCTGTTACTCAAACTGTCATCTATTGCCAGCGCTTTGGCAAAAGGCGTTACATTTGGGCACCTATGGTACTTAGATACAGCAAGAAGAAATCCTCCTCGTAGTAGCCGCACAATCAAATGACCCTTTAACTTAGTGTATTATATCCGCACCACAGTTGTATTTTTTCATAAACAATAAAGAAATAAGAGTTATAGGCAAGATATTTTATGATCAAAATTGAAACAATGATAAATTATATTTTATAATTGTAAAAAGGAGTATTAAAATGAAAAAAATCATTTTTACAATTTTGATTGCGAATCTTTTGTCAGCTTGCCTATTCGCGCCAAAACCAAAACAACCAAGTAATTGGAACCGTATACCTGTTAATAAAACAGTCCCTGCCGAAATTCAGCGAGGAGCCATATAAAACAAAAACAAGCTAAACCAGTAAAAGCCAAACAACTTAATAGTTATTATGAAGAAAGCTGAGGCTCGGAACGTGAACTCATCAGCGAATTTTGAAATTAGCGATGTAACTTTCAACCTTGTTACATAAGATATAAGAATGAAAAGGAATGAAGTATGAAAAAGCTGATTATCGCAGCGGTAATAAGTATATTTTTTGAAGTCCCAAGCTATGGACAAAGTGGCGTTACGGTTGACCTTTCCGTGGTAAATCTGAACGAGCTATTACCTGATCTTGAAACAAATTCTGAGACAGCCTTAATGAAAAAACATATCGACCGTACAGAAAGAATATTGGATGCTATAACCGGCCATCGAACAATAAGTAAAGATCCGAAAAAGGATGATGGAGGTTTATTTTTGATAAATCCACAGTTTATTTACGATAATAAGAAACAAGCGGATATTGTCAGCACGATTCCTGAACAGTTTAAAAAAATCTTACGGGATGAAAATTATCTTCGCAATTCTTCTGTCCATGACGCACGCGAAACTATTGATGAACGTCTTCAATATGCAGCAGTTATAGATAAAGTCATAGCTTTGCAAATCTTTCAGGAAATAGAAAATCGTTTTGAACAAATTGCAAATATGTTAGTTACCCTTGACCAAATGAAGGATTTAAAAGGCGTTGCTGAATTGCAAGTACGCATGAAAGGCATGCTAGCTATGATCCAGAATGAAATGACAAAACTGCAAATGGTCAAACATTCACGCAACATTGAACAGACGCTCATCAGCCGATTACAACGTAAGCGCAATGTGCAAATTCTTGGAAGCAAAAATACAGAAATGCCGAAAATAAGATAAAGTTTTTTATAAACAACTTGTCCTATGCCATTGTCTTTTTACCTTCGCTTTCGAGAAAAGCCAACCACATAAGTTTGAGTATTCTCTCAACATTTCTAAAGGAATACACGGGGATT
>NZ_BAABIZ010000110.1:0-1500 GCF_039543045.1 Bartonella jaculi | reverse complement strand
TTATCAAACCAAGTTGTGAAAGCTTGCGTAAACGCAGATGAAAACCATTGATTAAAATCATTGTACGGCAATAATGGAAAATAATTTCTATCATCACGCGCAAAGATACTATACAGCATATAGACAAGACAACCTGTTGATGAGGGATCTATCCTTATTTCAAAACATGCATCTTCAGGCGAACGGACACCATAATATATGGTTGCCTCTCCAATATTATTAACAAGATCAATCAACTGGACTTTGTTTATAGTGATCTGTGGGACATCTATCATCTCTGATCTTTCTTCTTTAAGAGTGTGAATTATGCTGTGGGTGTTCATCATTATCTGTAGGAGCAGCAATAAAACTAGAACTAGAGCCAGAGCATTCTTTCAGTTGTTGCAGCTTTAGATAACTCTTTAAAGATAGACCTTTGCCTTGTTCCCAACGACAAACAGAGGCTTGCCTAACGCCTAAAATGTCTGCTAATTCCTTTTGTGTTAGCGATAAACACTTTCGGATAGATTTAATCTTTAATTTTTCCTCTGTGTCCATTTGAGTTAAGTCCTTTATTTTAACCATATACGCAATTGTATAGGATATAATAAAAAAAACAATAGATTTTTTTAATTTTAAAATCATAAGTAACTAATTATGACGAAAAATATCATTGCTACATTGCAAGTATTGCAATCTGAATTTGGTCTCAGTCAAAAAGATCTTGCCGATAGACTAAATGTAACCCAAGCAACCGTATCAAGATGGTTAGGAAGTGAATCGGATCCCAGAGGTTCACACAGAGACGCAATTTTAGAACTTTATAAAAGCTTAAAGGGTTATAATCAAATTACTACACTTGTTCCTGTTATGGGGTATGTAGGAGCGGGATTAGAGATTGATACCGATATTGAGCAAATCCCAGAAGATGGTCTTGAAACAATCGAAATACCATTTGATTTGCCTTTTGAAACAATAGGGTTCATGGTTCGTGGAGATTCCATGTATCCCGTGTATAAAGATGGTGATTTAATCGTAGTTAAACATCTGCAAGCAAAGCCAGTGAGTGATTATTACGGTGATGAAGTTGTCGTTCTAACAGAAGATAACAGGCGATTCATCAAACAAATTACTCGCTCTTCAGAGGGCATTGTACTCAAATCATGGAATGCGCTTCCCATTAAAAATGCTAAGATAAAATGGGTTGGAGAAATAATTGCAATACTACCACGCAAATCTTATCGTCCACTTATGAAATAATTCCAGTAAAGCTTTTGATTCTATTACTTTTGAAGATGGCATTTAAGTGAAAATGCAAAAAAAAATGAAATATATGTGATTTTTTGCTTGTTTATATTTATACATTTGCGTATAAGTAATTATACAAACCACACACAAACAATCGCCAAGAGGCGTTAGAGGGGGGAAATTATGGATAAGCCAATTCTTATTAATTCTAATGAAATTTTATTAGTTGTCTATGGTGATGATCAACACATTGGAGAGGCAGGTCCGCTTGAT
>NZ_BAABIZ010000109.1:0-1515 GCF_039543045.1 Bartonella jaculi | reverse complement strand
ATGGTTGGGGGGAATTAAAGCCGATTGAGAATGCTCTTTTACCCGTTGAACCTTTTCACGTTGCACAAATGCCTTTACGTTTAAGTCGCTATATTTATGATGTTGCCGATAGCCAACAATCTTCTCTCGATTTTATTGCTGTCCCTGCTTTGTGTGGTTTGGCTTCTCTTATCGGTAATGGAGTGCGTATCGCTCCAAAACAACATGCCAATTGGGAAATTGTTCCTAATCTCTGGGGAGCTATTGTTGGAGAACCTTCAACTATGAAAACAGATACCATGGAAGCTGCTTTAACCCCTCTCGATGTTTTTCAAGAGGAATGGCATCAAGAATGGTTAAAGAAGAAAAAGCAGCAAGAAACTAAAGATATTCTCATGGAATTAGACAAACGAGAAAAGAAAAAACAAGCTTATAAAGCCTTCAAGAATAAAGACAAAGAACAAGCCCTTGCTCTTCTTTCACAATCTCTTGAAGATAAAGAAACTGATGACGATGATACTCTTAGAAAACGACGTCTTATTGTCAATGATGTCACTGTCGAAAAGCTTGGGGAACTGTTAAAAGAAAACCCCCGTGGTCTCTTAATGGTTCGTGATGAGTTATCTGGTTTTTTATCTGATTTGGAACGGAAGGAATATCAAACAGACCGTGCTTTTTATCTAACAGCTTTCAATGGCAAAAAATCATACACCTATGACCGTATAGGACGTGGAACCATTCACATTCCCAATGCAACCATTTCCATCATTGGGGGCATTCAACCTTCACGAATTATTCCCATTATTCAAGCCATGCACCATGGAACCAATAATGACGGTTTATTGCAACGATTTCAAATGCTGGTCTTTCCCGATGAACGAAAAGAGCGGTTATGGATTGATAGACCTCCCAATCAAAAAGCATGGGAAAGTTATCAAGAGGTCTTTCGTTCTCTGTATGATAAACCTTTAGGATCACCAAAACACCCCATTATCATACGCTTTTCTGCTGAAGCTCAAGAGATCTTTCGTGAATGGTGGGAAAATTTTCAAAGAACAGTCAAAGGGGGGCATTTCTCTGCAAGTTTACAAGCACATCTTTTGAAAATGAATAAAACCCTACCAACCCTTGCCTTGATTTTTGAACTTGTTGAGGGAGGTCGTTTTGAAATCAATAAAGACGCCCTTCAAACAGCGTTGCGTTGGGAAAAATATCTGATAAGTCACGCAAAACGTCTTTATGCGGCAGGAGATACATTAACAGCAGAGCGGGCAAAATTAATTGTTGAACGCTGTGATCATTTATCCGATGTTTTTACGGCAAGAGATATCTATAGACGGTGTTGGAGGTCTTTAAAAGACAATGGAGCCGTTAAGCAAGCTTTAGAGCTTTTATGTCGTTGTAACTATATTCGTGAATTTCCTATAGAGGGGAATGAATTAGGTCGGCGTCTTGATAGACGGTATGAGTGGCATCCTTTGGTCAAAAATAACAGCATAAAACAATGAAGAAACCTCTTTTGAAGTCTTAAGACAA
>NZ_BAABIZ010000108.1:0-1519 GCF_039543045.1 Bartonella jaculi | reverse complement strand
AGCATGAACAATAGCACCATCTAAATTAATAGGACCACCTAAATCTGTATGTAAAACCGCGTGATCCTTGCCTTTGCTACCTTTTCCAGTAATCTTAACACCATCGAGATTTACCTTCCCAGCTAACATCGAAGAAACCCCATGACTGTTCATGAAATCGATTAATCCACCTGCCACCCAAACTTCTGAACGATCATAACTTAAAAGGCTTGCCTTCCCATCACGCGTCTTAATTTCTGTATCCTCTAAAAGAACAAATGAATCCTTTGTTGCCTCAACAGCTCGATTACTGTCCTCCATAATTCCCTTTTTCACCTCAATTATCCCACCCTCAGCATGAAGGGCTGTACCTGTATTCTTGAGCATTGGATTTTTCAAAACAATCTTTCCGTTCTCTGATACCGAAACACCGCGTGTAAAAGTTTTACTTGGAACTTCACTGCTAACAGTTACATTCTTTCCATCAACTATCGTATCTATCCCCTTTACTGTTATAGCAGTCTTAGAGGGATATCTGGAAACATTTTCATCTGTAATCTTATAATCTTTATTATCAATTAGGCGGCTTCCACAACCGTCACACATATAATATAAGCCATCATATATAATAAGCTTGTTAGCCCCCCCATCAGAGACTCCATCTTTAGCATAAACATATCTGCCACCACTGCTCTCCCCGCCTATTCCTTTAAGAGGGATAATATTACGCCCTCTAAGAAGGCGACCACGGTTACTCCCACCAAGATAGTTACTAGAAGAAATAACAGAGAGCACATGAGGTGGACTAAGGGGGGTACCAGTGTGCAGAGGAGTAACGGTGATATTATAATGTGGACTACTACGCCACTCTGTATTTGCACAAACCCCTATTCCATTTTGGAGCAAAGAAAGAATAGCCGTTGTAAAAGTACATAACCCCACATGATTTCTAAACACTTTAATCATAGTTCCCTCGAAACTTTATTTCCCCTCTCATTGAAAATAAAAGCACTCGTAGAAACATCTCGGTGAGCACATCAAAACAAAAAAGATGTAACCAAAAGAATGCACCTACTGCTCATTTGACCTGTGCAATGAATTACCCAAATAAACTTGGTGCAAAATCTACCCCCCCAAGATAACAACCATTTATAGGTAAACAACCATACGACACAACTTAAACGTGTATAATGCATTCTGTATTTCTTGTAAAGTGAAAATAAAACCATAGAGTGCAAATTAATAAAACGCACAACCTATCATTGTGGCATTTAAAAGATTGACAAAAGATATGCGTGAAAAAGATTGCTAAAATCAGTAACAGGCAAATTAAAAACTAGACTTACGAGGCATAAAGTACCATAGCGGATAAATCAAATCCATATAAAGCAAGACTAACAGTAAGCTTCCTCAGTCATTAAAGAGCCCCGAGAAGCAGTCACTGTATCGTATCATTATCACCAAAAACTTTAAGGAAATTCACTTTAACATAGAAAGGCGTTTTCACGCGTAAAATGCAAAAAAATATTATGCCTTATTT
>NZ_BAABIZ010000107.1:0-1524 GCF_039543045.1 Bartonella jaculi | reverse complement strand
GCGATGAGGTTATTGCAACTCAATATTTTGGGCAGGAAAGAAAATTCTGGTCAACAGCCCCGATTGAGGTTGAGTTTGAAATGACTTACAAGGGGGAGAAAATTGCTCAGACAAACAAAGTCTATCAGAGCGAAAAACTTTTTGATCCCAACAGAATTTCTGAGTGGACAGTCAACAAGAAAAAAGTGACAGGTACAAATATTGAAAGAATGAAAACAGGAAGAGCACCTATAGGTTTCGATAACGAGCCTATTGAATTGCACCATATGCTACAAACACATGATGGTCCCATAGCAGAAGTTACAAATGCGTTTCATAATAAACATAATTCTGCTATTCACATTAATCCTAACACAATGGGATCAGCTATTGATAGGGATGCATTTGCTTTGTGGAGACAGAAATACTGGAAAGAACGTGCTAAAGGTTATGAAGAAAAAGCTATAGCAACTAAAAAATAACAATTTATGGAGAACAAATTATGAAAATTTATACTTTAACTGATGTTGCACAATTAGTTGATAAATATAGCGATAGTATCGATTTTGGCTCTACAGATGAAGCAGTTGATGATGCACTGATTGAAAAAGCAGAGAAAACTCTCGGTTTGCAGTTTACGTCTTCCTATAAAAGTTTTTTAAAAAACTATGGAAGAGGGGAAATTTGTGGTGAGGAAATATGTAGCGTTTATGATACAAACTTTGAGATTGTTCGTAGTGATGATATTGTTTATAAAAACTTAAATTATAGAAAAAATGGTTTTGCAACGCCACAGCAACTTATTGTTAGTAGAACCGATTTTGGAGAGACATTTTTCTTCGATTATTCTCAATTCCAGAATGGAGAGTGTGCACTCTATTTTGATTTTCCACCCAAGGATCCACAATATTATGCAAGTAACTTCTATGAATTCCTCTGTAAAAGGATTACAGATAACTTGAAGTAAATTTCTTTGTATGGTGGTTTTACTTCCAAATTGCAATGTTAAACCACCATTATTTTTTTCTTTTCAAGAATGCAAGCATCGTTAATATTTTTAGGGGTGATCATCTATGAAAAATTATACTTTAGCTGATGTTATACAATTAATTGATAAAGTGAATAAATATGATGATGAGATTATCAATTTGGGTAGTGAAGATGATGAAGAGAATGAAACAGATGATCTACAGATTGAAAAGGCGGAGAAAGCTCTCGGTTTACAATTCACCTCATCTTACAAAGTTTTCTTAAAAAAAATATGGAGGAGGAGAAATTGGTGGTGATGAAATCTGTAGCGTTTATAGGGATTGTGGAATAGGTATTGCTGCTGGTGATATTGTTTTCCGCAACTTAAATAATAGAAAAAGGGGTTTTGCGACACCAGAACAGCTTATCGTAAGTAGAACAGATTTTGGTGAAACCTTTTATTTTGATTATACGCAGTTTCGGGATGGAGAATGCCCACTTTATGTCAGGCTTCCATTGGGTGATTGTGAATATTACGCTAGTAATTTTTATGAATTCCTTTGTAAAAGAATTAAA
>NZ_BAABIZ010000106.1:0-1541 GCF_039543045.1 Bartonella jaculi | reverse complement strand
CTCCCGTTGCTCCAGCACCAAAGCCAACATTCTCATTAAAACGCTTTGCGAATGATTTTGCGTTGTTAAGGTTGGCATTCATCCGCGTTTTTATATTTTTTACAATAAGGGCTGTTTAAGCGCTTCTCAACACTTCGCTTCGGAATTACAGCACCTGGACGACAAATCGGAAGATCTTTATAATTATAACACCAATATGGACCACCATATCTATCACGAAACCCAGCTTGAACCATGCAGGCATCAATGGATGCCATTTGATTTAAACTGAGGTTTCTATTTTCTGTATCAGGATCGATAAGGCTCGGCATACCACATTCTAAAAGGGCTTTTCCTATCTCAGTAAAGTCTGCACCTGGCTTCAACCACCCGTATACTTCTCCAGGAGCAGGTTTATCGATATTTGATATGTCACATCCAGAGACACTTAACAGAACTATCCCACCTAATAATTTAAACAATCTCTTCATTTTTTTCTCCATAAATAACCTAAACCTAAATTATCTAAAATCGCATGAGGTGCATAAATTATTGCATTATGAGGTTTTCCATAGGCATCTTGACATTTTTTCCCTGCATCACCATAACACTTATGGGTGGTACTAGGGTTATGTCCGCGTAGCGCGCTCCCTTGCTCTTTTATTGCAATTGCTGGTGGAAATAATATATAGGGGAACTTCAAGGGCACCTTATAAGCAGTAGGTGGATTGTGACCAATTCCTGTACCAATGGGATCAAAGATATGGTTTTGTAAATAAATATGATCTTTTTTACCATCACTCACATAATAGTGTGCATTCGCTATCGATTGAGAGTTATCAGCTGGTCCAAAAAGATAGATATCTGTTTTTTTGGATATACCATGAATGCCACGCTTTTCAAAGTCACGCAGTCCATTGCCTCCTGTTAAGCTACCGCGGCTGTGCGCACTCACAATCGCCTCCTCATTGCCATAACGAGTGATAAAATCTTGGAACTTCTTGGTTGAATTGCTCCATCCCCCCAAATACTCATAAATCGCTATCCCTACCTCCACTTCCCAGTCTTTAGCTTGGGGGTGGTAGGTAAAATAAAGGTGACCATTTTTATTAACAGCCATTTGAACAGCATTACCCGCTGCTTCATCGGGGGAATTAAAAATGCCATTGTAAAACATACGGGTATTGCCATCAGAACCGGCTTGTAAATGCTTCTCTTCTTCTGCTGTTAAATAATAAGATTGAGAAAACAATCCCGCCATTCCAAGCGAAGGCAAGGAGGGGGGGATTGTTGGTCATTACAAGCAGAAACAAGAATTAAGGCTGGCATTCAGGTTGTTCTGGATGCTTTTTACAAAATGGGCTATTTAAGCGCTTTTCGACACTTCGCTTTGGGATCACAGCACCAGGTTGACAGATGGGGAGGTTTTCTTCTTTAAAAGTATAACACCACCCACCCACATGTTCATTTTTATAGCGGAATCCTGATTGAATCATGCATGCATGGACTGTTGCCTGTGCATTAATACTCTGCTCTCTATTTTCTGAATCAAGATCGATAAG
>NZ_BAABIZ010000105.1:0-1551 GCF_039543045.1 Bartonella jaculi | reverse complement strand
ACACCTGAAAACTTAATTGTATTGATTTAAAATATTGAAATGGATTAAGACTTCTCCTCCCCCCTTTCTTTGTTAACGCTTCAAGCTGGTACGCGATACAAAACCAGCCCCCCTTATAGGCACTCTTGACTCTTGTAAGTCCCCCCCCTCTCTTTTCCTATCTTCTAGGAAACTTGATCACTTCATGCACCTCACTTGAAGCGCTAAGGCGCCTTAAAGCTTGGTGCAAATGTTGACTAAACTCTCGAGAATCCAAAGCCTCATCATCCCCCAAAACCGCATCAGGGGCTTTTAAAGCCAGATTCCCCGCATTCTTTGGCATCAAGCGGCTTACCTTTGGGGAAACAGAACGCTTGGATTTTGCATCATCCCCCCTCCTTGCAACTTTTGCATAAACATCCGCCAATTGATCCGGCGCAAGCTTTGCCGCCAACTGCTTTTCTGCTTTAACAGCTCTCACATATTCTTTACGCAAACGCCCATTCAAGCGCGCCGCCTGCTGGTCGTAAAAACCCACATCCGCAAGGCAAGGCGCCAAACAAAGCAACTGATTATTCAAATCATAAACCCGCAAATCTTGATGCAAATTATCCGGGTCAAAGCGCACAATCACCTTTTCTCCTGCATAACTGTTCAACGCCCGCGCCCAATAGCGATTGCCATAAAAATGGATCTCGCCCGTCCCCTTTTGCGTACGCAATGCCTCTGAAGTCAAAAGCCATAAAGCCCTCTGTGCCGCGGTTGCTTGCCGAACAATCGTTCCCTCTGCTTGCAAACTCTCAGTAAAGGTCTCATCAAAACTGCGCCCCGCACAATTAACCGCCTTGCGTCCCGCTTGCGCATTATGCGCCACAATCTGCGCCCCAACATGGGCTTTAAATTTTTCCAAATCTATCGCCCGCTTGCCATAATCTTCCGGCT
Source organism: Bartonella jaculi (assembly GCF_039543045.1). NCBI lineage: Bacteria > Pseudomonadati > Pseudomonadota > Alphaproteobacteria > Hyphomicrobiales > Bartonellaceae > Bartonella > Bartonella jaculi. The sequence goes on along the minus strand of NZ_BAABIZ010000105.1, from coordinate 630 downwards.
TGGCATCCGGTTTATTACCCGTATAAGCCCCCGCACATAACGGGTGTTTTGAAATCGCCTCTGCCAAATCACGCCATGCCCGCTCAATCGGTTTAGACTGTCCGCTATAAGGTGTGGTCCATTGCAATTGAATACCCAAACTGGTCAAAAGACCCTGCGGTTCATCCGCCTTAATCTTAAAACGAAAGCGGTTGGAGACACCTCCAGAAATCCATTTGCTGGTAAAAGCACGCCCATTATCCAAAGTCATGCGCTCTGGTATCCCATAAGCCTCCACCATATCCCCAATCACCAAACGTACGATTTCCCAAGTCTCAGCATCCGATAAGCGCCATGATAAAATCTTGCCTGAATAAAGATCTTGAATGGCAATCAAATAAAGCCGTACAGGCTTCTCACCCCAAGGAACATTCACAAAAACATCCAACTTATGCCCGTCCATATTCACCGCTTCCATTGCATGCAAGGCACGCCGATCACGCCGTTGGGCGGGATAAAGCTTTTTTGCCCTCTCCTCTCCCTCACGCGCTAAAACCACAACCGCTTTGGAAACTTGTGCCTTAAAACGACGCCGTAACGCCCGCTCTGAAGGGATCGGCGCCCAACCTTTCTCCTGCGCCACCGAAACCA
>NZ_BAABIZ010000104.1:0-1553 GCF_039543045.1 Bartonella jaculi | reverse complement strand
TTAAGTAACTTAATCTCTATTACAGAAAATGCTTTTGATATTTAAAGCAAGAAAAAATAATCTCTTTATTAAAGTTGTATAACAACCATAAACCCATAGGTTAATTTAGACTCTAAATGTGCTTTATACTTATTCAACATTCCCGCATTTCCATTTAGGTCTCGTTATAGGAAGTGCATATAGCACCAAGGTAAAAGACTCAGAATGTTATCATGTTATAAACGACAACATCAAACTCTGACTTTATCGAAATTTGAAATAATTTTCCCCCATTAATTTCAAATTCCATTCACAATGGTTCCTTAGCTCTAAAATATGTCTTTTTTATGTTTTGAATATGTTTTTAAATTTTTTCATTGGAGAATTTGTTATGAAAAAAATACATGCCATACCAGCGCGCAATGACGCCACTAGGCTTCATTTTCCTTATCCATTGTCTTTGGTTAGGGGATTTTCGTTGGTTGCAATGCTGGCGTTTTTATCAAATGTTTCTCCTAGTTTTTCAGCAAATATCGATTTAACAAAAGTGCTTCTTACGAGCGCTAAGAGCGCTACTAGGGCTGATTCCCAAGGCATTATTTCTGTGTATGATGACTATGCTGATAACAAGAAAAATTATCTAAAAGCACTGAATATTGCTTTGACATCCAAGGTAAATGCTTCTGGTGACTATGCAAATTTTTTAACCAAAACCCTTTTGGGTGTGAGCGATTATAGTCCTATAGTAAATGTTTTGACGGCGGATAGCAAAAATTTATTGGAAAGCCCCCTAGATGCAGGGGAGCAATATAAAAAGTCTCTCATCAGTTCATCGCCATTTGTGGTTGATAGCTCTGCAGTTCAACAGCTTGCACAGAATAATGAGAGTGCAGGTATTATTAATGTATCTGATATCTTGCCAAGCGGTTTAACTAGGGGAATGCAACGTGGTGTGAGTGCAGAAAATATCACTTTTGGTAATAATTTGCGGGTAATAGGCGACTCTCTCGTTAATGATGTTGTTATTGGCAACAACGTGAAGATGGAAACATCGAGTAATTTTGGGTTGTCAGAAAGTGTTCTTATCGGTGATTCTGTACGGCTCGTTAATGGAGGTGATTCCGTTGTTATTGGTTCCCATGCATTAATAAGTGGAGGTGACTCAGTTGCTATTGGTTATAAGGCGGAGGTGGAGAAATCGATTTCTGTTGCTATAGGTCATTTGGCGCATGCTATAGGCAAAAAAACTATCGCAATAGGTGGTGAAGGTAGAGTAGGCGACAACCCGATTCCTCCTGAGGGTCGTACAGAGGCAATAGACGATTACTCAATCGCTATTGGCAATCGCGCTAAGTCTAAAGGTGTTAACTCTATTGCTTTTGGTCGGGATTCTAAGACATCGGCAGAGGATACTATTGCTATAGGCCGCATGGCGCATGCCATGGGCAAAAGCAGTGTTGCAATAGGTTCCGAATATAATGCAGAGAGGGTGGAAAATGGTATATCCGTGGAGAATGATTATACAACAGCGAAAAGTGATTATTCCACAGCTGTGGGTTCTGTTTCTAAAGCTT
>NZ_BAABIZ010000103.1:0-1570 GCF_039543045.1 Bartonella jaculi | reverse complement strand
GTTTCAAAGGGTTATTACGGTAAGTTTAGAAACAATGAAGATTGTTAAGAATCTACCAAAATTAGAAATAAGAGAGAGTGAATAGACTTAATAAAGCATGCTCACATGACGGGCATGCTAATCTTATAAAGGTCTTTCAATATTGATTTTAAATTACACTCTATAAGCTATCATCTTGTTAAATTGATTACCTACAATCTTAAAGGAATAATTTATCAGGCGTTATTCTAAAAAGAGAGGATTTGCACTTTTAAACACCCTACTTTGGATTGCTTTAAGGTTTTTAAGAAATCCACTCTTAAACAGAATTAGATTTTTTTGGATTGCCTTTAAAAGATTATACCGTAATCTAAAATGAGAGCTTGATAGGTTTCAAAAGCTCTTTTTAAAGAGAGTTATGTATCTTCATTTTGCTTATAGGTTTTGAAGGTGCAAAAATTGTCAAAACCCCCTCGAAACATATACTATTGATTGAATTTAGAGGTTGTATTATCAATATGAGTTGTTTTTTTAAGATCTGTAAAATGCTAACATATTGAAATATAATGTTTTTAATTTTTTATCTCATAAAAAAATAAGATAGGGTATAAAAAGAACTGACAAGACTGACAAAAGTCTATTAAAAGGGATTTTGCTAATCTCTATAATTATCAGTCTCTCTTTAGAGATTTCATAACAAGCTATAAATAGCAATTATCATTTCTCTTATAAAAATGAAAAATGATGCGGTGATTATAAAGGATATAACCGTTATAAAGAATGCATAAAACAGCAGTTTTTCATAATCACAATGCAAATGAAAGCGTTGTTATAGAGATAGTCCCTATAAAAGGCTGTTAAGTTGCAAATGCACTATAAAAGAAATTAACAGAAATCTTTAAAAACCATTTAGTAAAAAACAAATACATCATAAAACTAAAAATACGCATCATGAGAGCGTTTCTCAATATTATAAATGTATAGATTCAGAAAATAACGCAATCGTTTTATAAAGCCAATAATATAGCTTTAAAAGCACATAAATATAAAAGAAGCAATTAATAAGCATGTGACAAATATTTACACACAATGAATTTAAAAAAATACAAAAAAAATATCAAAAAAGATAAAACAATTGTTGATAATAAATACGTATTTTGTTATATAAATACTCAAGTGATCAAAACACTAGACCAACAGCGGATAGGTTACGAAACAACCTTTCCAAAGTCTTTAAAATACTGACTATCTTTTATGCTGTGATTAGCATATATGATGATTTTGTCGGGTGTAGCTATGTCATACAATACCCTTTTAGGGAAAAGCATAGCAACGGACTGTTGGCCGTGTTTTGAGCGCCCGACGCCCTTGATAGGGTGTTTAATTCAAAATTTAAAACCAACAGGATTAATAAAATGAATTCTATATCAAAAAATACCCCCGTTATTTCTAACATTTCAAATGAAACCGCATCTAATAATAAACAAGAGCCTGCAAAAAAATACGAATTCACGGGTGAAACAATAGAGGTTGGCTTTAAAACGCTGCATAGAATTAGAGCTTTAAGAGATTTTGGTGATGTCAAAAAAGG
>NZ_BAABIZ010000102.1:0-1586 GCF_039543045.1 Bartonella jaculi | reverse complement strand
TGTTTCGTTAATTTCGCAATATCATTGCGTATTTTTTGAAGAGAAATATCCGCTTCATCTTTTGTATAAATCGCATTGCCATCAACAGTTGCTGGTCCTTTAAGCTTGCTTCCTGTTGCACTTAAACATGTGACCACTGCACCATTATGGGTAAGATTAAACGACGAACTGCCTAAGAGCTCTAAGCCACCACTCATGGTGACTGTGTTGGTAAATTTATTATAACTTTGCCATTCATTTGGGTTTGCTAGGCGTCCATAGCTTGTCAGATCTTCATTAATCTTGGCTCGAAATTCATCCAGTCCCACAATATCTTCTGTTTTATGTTGGTGCTTTCCTAACAAGGATATCGCACTGCCAAAGGTGAAACTGTTGTTGCTTGCTTTGTAGAGAACATAATTATTGGCGGCGTCCTTAGCACCCTCGATATCGCCCAAATCGGTTAAAGTGAAGGTTTTATTCGCTGCCATTTTGCTTTTGAGAGCCGCTGCAAGATCTGCAACATCACTTATGCTATGCGTGTGTTGTAAAGGTGCTTTTCCCTCTACCTGTTCCTCAACATCCGCAAGTGCTTGATCAATTTTGGTCAAGTTTTCCCGCAAGATTGGAAATTCAGAACTGATAAAACGTCCCTCTTTTGGCAATTCCATGTCGAGTTTTTTGGTTTTTGTCATGTGTTTTCTCCCATCACAATATGCCGGCGCCAAAATCACACACCATGGACCGTGCAGCCGGTCCACCGGTAAGGGTGAGTTTGAGGCGTGCTTGCTTGGCTGTTTTGTCACTGCTAATGAACTTTCGTTCTGTCCAAAGGGGCTCGGCAAGTTGTTCTGTTTCCTCTAATGTGAGAGGCACAAAAGCACCATCATCCAGTTGCATCTCGAGTGTAAAGGTTGCACCGCCCGGTAAAAATGTTTTGATATAACTGGTCAACCTTGCCTTTTCCCCAAAGGCAAAAGCACGGGTGACATAGGTTGCTGTTTTATGGATCTTTCCCGCAATCAATTGAACAGGCGCAAACAAGACGGGTGAGAGCTTTTCCGTGCCTTTGAGAATAGCGCGAAGCTTTACCTTTTCACTGATATATTCGGTAAGACTGAGCAATTGAAAGGGCAGCAGTTGATAAACCGTGCCATTGTTTCTTTCAATTTCAAAGATGACAGAACAATCACTTGAAGGCAATTCAATGGCTGCACGCACTTGCAAATCAGAACAATCAACAAGATCAAATGTGCCAAGATCAACCGTCTTTTCTGTTTGTCTGTAGCGTGCCGCCAACACTCGAAAGGCTAAAGCCTCATCTTGATGAGCAGTCCATGTCCTCGCATTGACAGAAGAAAAGCGTGGACCCGTTACATAAGGGTGGCTCGAGACGTATCTCTGGTGTTCTGCATCAAAATCTCCAAGTTTTGCCAGTGAGACAGAATGATCAGCGTCATCGGTTTTAATGACAAAAGCGGTGAGACGGTCATCGGGCACAAGCAGTGGTACATCATAGCGTGCCTCTGCCCAACCTCCCTTTGCGCCCTTCATAGAATAAAAGCTTTGTGCTTGAATATCGGTGGTCGGATAGCCGTTTTCTGTGC
>NZ_BAABIZ010000101.1:0-1632 GCF_039543045.1 Bartonella jaculi | reverse complement strand
TTGTTTTAAAACTGATAGCGTATGCCACCTGAAAAACTGGCGCCGGAGATACCGGTTTTTTGCAGCTTTTGTTGATAGCTCACATCACCATGAAGCGAGAGATTGTGAGACAGTTGCGCATTGATGCCAATACCGCCTTCAATTGCAGGGCCCATAGGATCAAGGTCAAAGTCTCTGCCAATATAAATGGTACCATTATCCCCAAAGGTTTTGATCAAGTTTACTTTTCCATAGAAAGACATCGGACGGTTGTTTTCAGTGGAAACGGTTTTTGTCAAACGTCCGCCAACACGGATCAACCATTGGGAAGGATTTTTCATATCAATGGTAAGATGATCGACATCTTCAATGGTGTTAAACATCAAATGTTGATAGGCAAGTTGTGCTTGCGGTTCAAAGGTTAAGCCTTCCACTCCGGTTGCAAATTCTTTACCAACAGTTGTAGAGATACTCAACATCTTAGCATCGTTCAACTTTGCGGTTTTGCCAATGAGAGCATTGGTGATATTTCCCTTGATTATTCCATAGGACAAGAGTGTATCAACGTAGAAACCATTGTTGTGTTGTATGCTCCCGTAAGCTGTCAGTGACCATTTATCCACTGTGCTCTTACCGGCATCTGCCATGTCTTTTGGTGTGAACGATAGCTGCCCATAGGTGCCTACAAGACCAAAGTGTGTGGTGGCGTTTTTCCCCTCTATGGCAGCCAATGTAATACCGGCTTCTAGAGCCGCATAACGAATATCAGCACCGTAACCGTATTTGAAAGGTCCGCGTTCAGAAGATAAGGTGCCTGTGCTTCCGTAAGTATAGAGGAAGAAACCGATCTGTTTATCCTCTTCTTTTCCCAAGACGGATGTTCTCATATTGGCTAAAAGCGCGTTTTGTTTAGCCATATCGGTTAATCCACTATAGAAGAGAGCATTGGGCATGACTAAGTAACTGGCCGTTTGGGGCACAACGGCAACGGTAGGGACATTTGATCCAGGATCAGGATTAGGATCAGGATTTGAACCAGTTTCAAGAATTTCCTTGTGTAAGCGGAAATCCCAGAAGTTTTCGTTCTTCTCATCAAATAGGTTTTGCTCAATATTGGCTTTTCCTTGGCTTGAGTCTGGTCCATAGGCAGTCAGCGTATATTTATAGGGCAAACCACCTCTTGTGGTATAGCCATTTACCAGTTTGAAAGAGTCTTCCTGTGCATTTCCAGAAACTTGAATCAGCGAAAGGCCCCCTGTATTGGAAGGGTCAGAAGCATTTACTACACTCTTTCTATCCCCTGAATCGCTTTGAATATAAACTGTTGTGTTGCCTGAGACATCACCGTGGATCAGAAGTCTATCGGTTTTTTGATCGGCAATTGCTCCCCCATCACTCCATGCTACGTTGAAGCCAATCTTTGCGTCTCCCGTTGCATTGTAGACTGCTTGCGTGTCTGGTTTACCAGATCCTATATGCAATGTGTGATAGTGGTCTTCTGTTGGGCCTTCAAAAATAATAGAGCTGTTGTTAAGATTAAGCACAGAAACATCAGAACGTGACCTTTGAGCAATATCAAGCAGATTGCCCTTATCATCTTTTTCGTTTGTACTGGTCTTCAACATCCATTTTGTCTCGTTTTTCAGATCAAAG
>NZ_BAABIZ010000100.1:0-1638 GCF_039543045.1 Bartonella jaculi | reverse complement strand
TACGGATGCTTATTGTACAAAAGCTTAAAGGCTCGTATGATTTTCTTTCTTTAAAATCCTTTTAAAAGCTCTTTCAAAATCCTTTAAAGCGGTTTTTTGACTGACAGTGTCAGGCTTATGGAACATGATGATGCTTGTTATGGTCTCTTCATTAATTTGGAGAGCAAAATGACAATAGAATTTAAACTTCGTATTCACTTTATTAAGAATGGCAAGGGATCTAAGTTTTTAGCAATATTTGATCAGACAGCCTTTGATGTGGTTGTAAAATCCTTGATGTTGACGTGCAAATTTATCCCCTCCATGCACCTATTCTTCTCTTTACGCATGAGGTGGAGAAAAGAAAAACAAGTTTAAGCTATTAGGCTTTCTAATGGGATGTTACTGTTTTTTCCATTTTAGCACTTACAATGTAAGCTATTTGTTGACATTAACAGTATTCTACGCTATATAAAAGAATGATTAAAACGTTTAAAAGCAAAACATTGGCAGAATTATTCAAAACGGGAAATTCATCCAAGATTGATAAGAAACTTGTAAAACGTATCATGGTTCGTCTTGATCGTTTAGATTTTTCTGAAAGACCAGAAGATATGAATCTTCCAGGATTCAACTTTCATTCTTTGATTGGATATTCACCCACTCGTTACACTGTCCACGTTAACGGACCATGGTGTATTACCTTTGAATTTGACTCATGTAATGCTTACCGTGTTGATCTTGAACAATATCACTAAGGATACAGTTATGAATGACATTCCTGCACAAAGAGATAAAAACCGTTGTCCTACTCATCCAGGAGAAGTTTTAGCAGAAATTATTCCTGAAACAGGCAAAACAAAATCAGAAATTGCGCAGATGCTTGGTATATCACGCCAACATCTCTACGATATTCTGAACGCAAAAAAACCTGTTTCTCCTGCTATTTCGGCTTGTCTTGGCAAAATGTTTGGTGATGGAGCTGCTATATGGTTACGTATGCAAGCCAATTATGATGCGTGGCATGCTGAACGCGAAACAAATGTTAGCAAAGTTCCAACACTTCACGCTGTTTGACTTTGTGACTCAATCTCTAGAGACGATGTTTTATGAAATACTAGATAAATAATGACATCTCCTGCTTTAAACATGTTCATCACTATTCAAAATGTCATCTAAACCACGATCTAAATCGTCTAATATATTTTGCGGTGCATCTGCATAAACAAAAGATTGTACACGAGAACGCGCTTTTATTAATTCATGATATAAATCAACAGGAAGCATAATGATTTTTTCACGCCCTCGCTTTGTTAAAGCTACAGGTGTAGACATAGCCTCGTCTAAAATATCGCCTGCCCCGCGGTTTACATCTGTAAAACTATATTTTTTCATATGCACATCCTATCTTTAATGCATAATACGTATTATACGTATAATGTGTATTATGTAAAGATATTTTATGCTGTTAACTACCTCCCCGCCTAAAAGACGAGGAGATAAATCATGTTTTTAAATTAAGCTACTTTCGCAACAGGGTTTACACAGTTTACTTGTAATCTATTTATATCTATGTAATAATACGTATTATGAATAGATTTGTTGGGATAGGTAAGGCCGCTCAAGCTTTGGGGGTTTCTATTAGCACTCTACGACGTT
>NZ_BAABIZ010000099.1:0-1683 GCF_039543045.1 Bartonella jaculi | reverse complement strand
AATGCCTTGTTGAAGAATTTAGCAGCCTTTATATTTTCCATTTGCGGGGTAATCAACGAACCTCTGGAGAACTATCTCGAAAAGAAGGTGGTAAGATTTTTGGTTCTGGTTCTCGAGCCCCTATAGCGATTTCCATTCTCGTAAAAAATTCAGAATCTCAACAGCGTGGGAAAATATATTTTCGGGATATTGGAGATTATCTCAATAGAAAAGAAAAGCTTACGATAATCGAGACCCTTGGTAGCATTGATGGTATTGCACGGAGCAAAAAAGGTTGGCAAATAATTACACCAGACAAGCACGGTGATTGGATCAATCAACGTGATGACAATTTCAACGCCTTTTTAGCTATAGGTGATAAAGGTGATAAAAAAGGTCATGGTAAAAAACTTTTTGAAAATTTTTCATGTGGTCTAAAAACCAATCGTGATGCTTGGGCATATAATTCAAGTCGTAAAGCTCTAGCAAAGAATATGAGTAACATGATTGCTTTCTATAATAGCGAAGTGGAACATTTTAATGATGTTTGTACACATGCTGACCGTAAAACACGTGCAAGTGCCGTAGATGATTTTGTCAATTCAGACGTAAAAAAGATAAGCTGGAGTTATAATGTTAAGCAAGAATTAATAAAAGGAAAGGTTTTTGAATTTGAAGAGGCATGCCTTACGCAAAGTTCGTATCGTCCTTTTACACGACAATGGCTTTATTATAATCGAGCTTTTAACGATGGAACTTATCAAATGCCGCGTATATTTCCTATAGGGGAAACGGTTGAAAATAGGGTGATACAAATTACAGGTAAAGGAGCAAAGAAAGACTTTTCTGTTATTATGATTAAGACTGTGTCTGATGTTCAGCTAATAGAGAATAGCCAATGCTTTCCGCGGTATTTTTACGAAGATGATAAGGTTTCAAAAGATAAAAATGATGACCAATCCCATTTATTTGCAAACTCTACAGAGGAAAACAAAACAACTGGTTTACAAAGGCGTGATGCCATTACTGATGAAGGGCTAGCCCATTTTAAAGCGGCTTATCCTAATGAAACCATAACTAAAGACGATCTATTCTATTATGTTTACGGAATTTTACATTCAGAAGATTATCGCGCTCGTTATGCTGATAACCTTTCTAAAGAATTGCCTCGCATTCCTTGTGTAAAAACTGCTGAAGATTTTTGGAAATTTGTCACAGCAGGACGAGAACTGGGTCATTTACACGTCAATTATGAAGATGTGGAACCTTATCCAGTGACCTTTAAAAAAGGAAATCCAAAACAGACTGATATTTCTAACCCTGAGGAATTTTATTACGTGACTGAAATGCAATTCTTTAGCAAAAATAATATAAAAGATAAATCCACTGTTTTTTACAATAACAATATCACAATAACCAACATTCCTCTTGAAGCTTATGAGTATATCGTCAATGGCAAGCCTGCTCTTGAATGGGTTATGGAACGTCAATGTGTTAAGACCGATAAAAAAAGTGGCATTGTTAATGATGCCAATCGTTATGCCGTTGAAACCATTGGTAACCCTGCCTACCCTCTAGAATTATTTCAAAGGGTTATTACCGTAAGTTTAGAAACAATGAAGATTGTTAAGAACCTACCAAAATTAGAAATTAGAGAAACTGAATAAACTCATAAAGCATGCTTATAATGGGCATGCTAATCTT
>NZ_BAABIZ010000098.1:0-1836 GCF_039543045.1 Bartonella jaculi | reverse complement strand
GTCATTAAAGAGCCCCGAGAAGCAGTCACTGTATCGTATCATTATCACCAAAAACTTTAAGGAAATTCACTTTAACATAGAAAGGCGTTTTCACGCGTAAAATGCAAAAAAATATTATGCCTTATTTTGCTCGTATCAAAGAGCGAGGATTTTTTGATATCAACACAGATTGTTATAAAACAAAAAGGCAGCACACTGTGCTGCCTTTTATATAAAGGTACGTATTGTACCTTATCTTAGAACTGATAACGCAATCCCCCAGAAAAACTGGTACCAGAAAAACCAGCCTTGGTAAGTTTATGCTGATAAACCAGATCACCGTGAAGAGAAAACTGCGAAGATACCTTAGCATTAAAACCTAATCCCGTTTCTAGGGAAGAACCAAAAGCTCCTAGCTGAAAAGCGTCTTTGAAATGAACAGTTTGTTTCCCTCCAAAACCATGAGTAAGATAAAGTTTGCCATAGAAGGAAACAACACGTGCCTCATCGGTTACAGAAAGCGTCTTTGTTAAACGCCCACCAGCACGTACCAGCCATTGATCAAGTTTGCCCAGCTCAATATCAAAGTCATCAATATCATGGGCATTATTAAACTGAAGACGCTGATAAACAACCTGAACCTGCGGATCAAAAATAAGACCTTCATCCTCTATCATAAACGCTTTACCAGAAGTTAATGAAGCGCTTAGAGGTGTTCCCTTTAATGTTGCTGTCTTACCACGTGCAAGAGTGTGAACATCACCTTTGAAGAGACCATAAGATAAAAGACCATCAACATAGAAGCCCGCTTGATGTTGCATACTACCATATGCTGTAGCAGTCCATTTATCAAATACACTTTTTTGGCTCTGTTCAACATCTTGAGGCTGGAGAGAAAGTCTCTCATAAGACCCTATAATTCCAAAAGAAGCAGTACCATATGCATTTTCAATTGTTTGCAGCAAAACACCCGCCTCTATGGCATTATAGTTAAGCTCACCTCCATAACCATATTCAAGTGCGGATAAATCTGAGGCATAACGATAACTACCACCATAACCACGCACAAAAAAGGCGGGATTTCCATCATTTTTCAACAATCCTCCAGAAGCAATGCGTAAAGCTTCTAATTGCTTATTTTGACTGCCAATACTCATCAAACCTGTATGAAATAAAGCATTTGGCAAAAACAGATAAGTTGGAACTTGCGGAACAACAGCCTTAACCTCCGGCTTAGGATCAGGCTCCGGAGCTGGTCTAGGAGGAATAGGAGCTGGAGCGGGACCAGGTTCTGGACTAGGAGAAGGTTCAGGAGCTGGCCCAGGCTTAGGATCAATATATACATTTTCGAGACGAAAATCCCAATGTTTTCCATTACCTTTCACCAATCTTTGAGAAGAACTTGCCTCCCCTAACTCAGATTGTGGACCATAAGCATTGAGCCTATACTGATAAGGCGAATGCCCCACCGCGACATAACCACCATCTAACTGAAAAGAATTTTGATTTGCCTCTCCAGAAACCTGAATAATTGAAATTCCTTGTTCATTTCCACCACTCCCCGTAGATCCCCCTGGACTTCCTGAAACACCACGCACATGCACTATCGTTGTTCCAGAAACATCACCATGTATCAAAACACGATCAGTCTTTTGATTATCAAGGGAACCACCATTATTCAAATATGTGTTAAGGTAAATATGCGCACCATCCCGCGCCTTATAAGCCTCACCCGTTCCTTTTCCAATGTGGAGTGTTCGATAATCGTAAGTCGAAGCAGACTTTAATTTTTTAAAATTAATAGAACTATCACCCATAAGGCTTACGAGTGAAAGTGATGAATCATCTACCCAACCA
>NZ_BAABIZ010000097.1:0-1860 GCF_039543045.1 Bartonella jaculi | reverse complement strand
TTATTCATTCTGTTGATGAAGTGCTACGCAACGAGTTTGGGAAAAGCCTAGGCTCACGTGGTGTTTCTATTCTTGACCCTTTCACTGGAACCGGTACCTTTATCACAAGGCTTTTACAATCTGATCTCATAAAACCAGAGGATATGGAATATAAATTCCGTCATGATATCCATGCCAATGAGATTGTCTTACTTGCGTATTACATAGCAGCGATTAACATTGAATCGACCTATCATAGTCTTGTGAAAGGAGAGTATATTCCTTTCAAGCATATTGGTTTGGCTGATACATTCCAGATGCTTGAAGAGAAGAACTTGCTACAAAAATTGTTTAAAGAAAACAGTGAATATTTAGAACATCAGAAGAAACTGGATATCAAAGTTATCTTTGGCAATCCACCTTATTCAACAGGTCAAAAAAGTGCAAATGATAATGCAAAGAATACCCCTTATCACGTATTAGATAAACGTATTGGTGAAACTTATGTTGCTCAATCTAAAGCAAGTCTTAGGCAAGCACTTTATGACAGTTATATCCGTGCTATCCGCTGGGCTAGTGACCGTATTGATAATGCTGGGGTAATCGGCTTTGTTTCTGGTTCTAGTTATATAGAAAAGCCAACTATGGATGGTTTACGAAAATCTTTAACTAAAGAATTTACCAGTATTTATGTGCTCAATTTACGGGGGGATATACGTAAAAATATGTTAAGCAATGGAGCTGCTCAAGAAGGAGAAAATGTTTTTGGTAATGGTAGTATGACTGGCATTGCCGTAACACTGTTTATCAAAAACCCTAATGTTTCTGGAGATTGTAAAATTTATTATCATGATATTGGTAATAATCTCACTACAAAAAAGAAATTATCTATACTTAAATCCTTTGGTAGTATTGGTAGCATTACGGATCAATCTGGTTGGAAAGTGATTACACCAGACAAGCATGGCGATTGGCTTGGTCAACGGGATGACAGTTTCAAAGCATTTTTAGCATTAGGTCTTAAAAAAGGGCATGATAAAAGGCTTTTTGAAAATTTTTCATGTGGTCTTAAAACTAATCGTGATGCTTGGGCATATAATTCAAGCCATGAATCTCTAGCAAAGAATATGAGTAATATGATTAGTTTCTATAACAGCGAAGTAGAACGTTTTAATAATGCTTATGCACATTCTGATCGCAAAACACGTACCAATCTTGTAGACAATTTTGTCAATTCAGATGCAAAAAAAATTAGCTGGAGCCTTAAGCTTAAACAACAGTTAACGAAAGGCAAGGTTTTTGAATTTGAAGAGGTATGCCTTACACAAAGTTTGTACCGTCCTTTTACACGACAATGGCTTTATTATAATCGCATATTCAATGAAGCTGTCTGTCAAATACCATATATGTTTCCCATGGAAGATGTTATCAAAAATAAGGTAATACAAATTTCTTCTGTAGGAGCAAGAAGTGGCTTTTCTGTCTTGATGACAAAAAGTTTACCTGATTACTATGCAATAGATAATGGACAATGTTTCCCAAGATATTTTTACGAACATACTGAAACCTTGAAAAGTAAAAACAAAAAACAATCCCATTTATTTGCAAACTCTACAGAAGAAATCAAAACAACTGGTTTACAGAGGCGTGATGCCATTACGGATGAAGGGGTAGCCCATTTTCAAGCTGCTTATCCCAATGAAACAATCACTAAAGATGATCTATTCTATTATGTTTATGGAATTTTACATTCGGAAGATTATCGTACTCGTTATGCTGATAATTTATGCAAAGAACTCCCTCGTATCCCTTGTGTAAAAAGCGTTGAAGATTTTTGGATGTTTGTTACAGCAGGTCGTGAATTGGGTCATTTGCATGTAA
>NZ_BAABIZ010000096.1:0-1880 GCF_039543045.1 Bartonella jaculi | reverse complement strand
AAATTAATAGAACTATCACCCATAAGGCTTACGAGTGAAAGTGATGAATCATCTACCCAACCAGATTCACGCGGCTCTCTTTGTTGTTTTTGTTTTAAAATCCACGTCGAACCATTGCCTAAATAAAGTTCGGCAGTAGAATTGTCATCGACATAGGCACCTCCTTCAAGAGTAGAGGCATCTGCTAAAATAATCAAAGAGGCGCCATTCTCAGCTCTTAACAATAAATCTCCTGAAAGGGTGCTTTGCGATAAACTAACAACACCGTTAGTGATATTGGTACTATAAATAGCATCATCCTGCACAGAAAATGTCGTTTTTTCCAAATTAACAACCTCCAGTCTTGGTGGAGTTTTTTCTTTATCTGATGAATCCTCTTCGTTAAATCTGAATTCTGTAAGCGGCCTCTCTCCCTTAAAATATATACCGTAAAATCCATTACCCTCCACGGTAATAGAAGAGGATTTAACATTAACTTCAGTCGCACCAATATCATTATGATCAGATAAGTCTTCAAGCTGCAAAATCGAATTTGAAGTAGCTACAGTGTTCTCCGATAATACACCATGGAGATTCACAGCATGAACAATAGCACCATCTAAATTAATAGGACCACCTAAATCTGTATGTAAAACTGCGTGATCCTTGCCTTTGCTACCTTTTCCAGTAATCTTAACATCATCGAGATTTACCTTCCCACCTAATGTCGAAGAAATCCCATGACTATTCATGAAGTCAATTGATCCACCTGCCATATAGATTTCCGCACCACCATAACTATAAAAACTTGCCTTCCCACTGTTGGTTTCAATCTTCGTATTTTTTAAAACGGCATGCGTCGGTGTCCCTATTGCTTGGACAGCCATTTGACTTTCACCAATAACCCCCTCATTTATCTTCATTGTTCCATTGCTCACATGAAGTGCTACCAATGCATTCTTGAGATTCAAATTGGTCAAACTAACTTCCCCACCTTCTGATACAGACACACCCCGTGTATAAGGTTTATCTGAAACTTCACTGCTAACAGTTACATATTCTCCCTTAACTTTCGTACCTCTTTGTTTATCACCTCCCTTTACAGTTATAGCAACAAGACTAGAGGGAGATCCATTGACGTTCTTATGCGTAATCTTAAAAGATTGATTGTCAATTGTGCTCTCTCCACAGTCTTTGCATATATAATATCTTCCATATGATATCCCCCTTCCATCACCGCCAATCACTTTTCCCTCTTCTCCGCTCTCTCCTTTAAGAGATTGATAGTTAGTTTGACCACTAAGAAGGCTATTACCGCTATCATATCCGATATAGATATCATACCACCTAGGGTTATTATGGGTAACGATGATATCATAAGGTGGACTACTATACCCCTCTGCGTTTGCACAAACCCCTATTCCATTGTGGAGCAAAGAAAGGATAGCCGTTGTAAAACTACATAAACATACGTGATTTCTAAACACTTTAATCATAGTTCCCTCGAAACTTTACTGCCCCTCTCATTGAAAACAAAAGCACTCGTAAAAACGTCTCGATGAGCACATCAAAACAAAAAAGATGTAACCAAAAGAATGCGCCTACTGCTCATTTGACCCGTGCAATGAATTACCCAAATAAACTTGGTGCAAAATCTTCCCCCCCCCAAGATAACAACCGATTATAGGTAAATAATCATACAACACAATTTAAACGTGTATAATGCATTCTGTATTTCTTGTAAAGTGAAAATAAAACCATAAGCTGCAAGATGACAAAGAGAACAATCTATCATTGTGGGGCTTGAAAGATTGACAAAAGATATGCGTGAAAAAGATTGCTAAAATCAGTAACAGGCGAATTAAAAACTAGACTTACGAGGCATCAAGTACCATAGTGGA
>NZ_BAABIZ010000095.1:0-1924 GCF_039543045.1 Bartonella jaculi | reverse complement strand
TACGAGCGCTTTATGACAGTTATATTCGAGCTATTCGCTGGGCTAGTGACCGTATTGGTAATGCTGGAGTAATCGGCTTTGTTTCTGGTTCGGGTTACGTAGAAAAATCAACAATGGACAGTTTACGGAAATCTTTAGCCAAAGAGTTTACGAGTATTTACGTGCTTAATTTGCGGGGAGATCTTCGCAAAAATATGTTAAGCAGTGGAAGAGCTCAAGAAGGAGAGAATGTTTTTGGTAATGGTAGTATGACTGGCATTGCTGTCACACTATTTATCAAAAATCCCAATGTTTCTGGAGATTGTAAAATTTACTATCATGACATTGGTAATGATCTCACGACAAAAGAAAAGCTTACAGCTCTTGAGTACTTTGGTAGTATTGAGGGCATTACACGTGAAAATGCTTGGCAAATGATTATACCAGATGAACATGGGGATTGGATTAATCAACGTAATGACAGTTTCAAAACATTCCTAGCCATAGGTGATAAGAAAAGTCATGATAAAAAATTATTTACAATGTTCTCTCGTGGGATTATGACAAGCCGTGATGCGTGGGCATATAACTCAAGCCGTGAACTTTTAGAGAAAAAAATGCGTAATATGATTACGTTCTATAATAGTGAAGTTGAACGTTTTAATAATAGTTATTTACATGCTGATCATAAGTTACGTGCTGATGTTGTAAATAATTTCGTAAACTCAGATGAAAGTAAAATCAGTTGGAGTCATAATGCCAAAAGAGACTTGCTAAAGGGAAAATCTTTCAATTTTGAAAAAGATTACCTTACAAAAAGCTTGTATCGTCCTTTTACACAACAGTGGCTTTATTATAATAGGGATCTCAACGATGGCGTTTATCAAATGCTACGTATATTCCCTACGGGAAAAGCAGTTGAAAATAAGGTAATACAACTTACAGGTATAGGAGCGAGATGTGGCTTTTCTGTACTTATGATTAAGACCGTATCTGATCTTCAGGTGATAGAAAATGGACAATGCTTTCCGCGCTATATTTACGAAGACACTATGGTTTCAAAAAGTAAAAGTGAGAAACAATCACATTTATTTTTAATTTCTACAGAAGAAAGTAAAAATGCTGGTTTACAACGACGTGATGCCATTACGGATGAAGGGCTAGCCCATTTTAAAGCTGCCTATCCGAATGAAACTATAACAAAAGATGATCTGTTTTATTACGTTTACGGGCTTTTACATTCAGAAGACTATCGTACTCGTTATGCTGATAACCTCTCTAAAGAATTGCCTCGTATCCCTTGTGTAAACACTGCTGATGATTTTTGGAAATTTGTGACAGCAGGGCGTGAACTGGGGCATTTACACGTGAATTATGAAGATGTGGAACCTTATCCAGTATCCTTTAAAAAGGGTGACCCTAAACTTATGGATATCCCTAATCCTAAAGAATTCTATTACGTGACAGAAATGAAATTTGCTGGGAATAGTAAGGAAAAGGATAAATCGACTGTTTTTTATAATCGTAATATCACAATAACAGATATCCCTCTTGAAGCTTATGAGTATATTGTAAATGGCAAACCTGCTCTTGAATGGGTTATGGGTCGTCAATGTGTTAAGACCGATAAAAAGAGTGGTATTGTTAATGATGCCAATCGTTATGCCGTTGAAACCATTGGCAACCCTGCTTATCCCTTAGAGTTGTTTCAAAGGGTTATTACGGTAAGTTTAGAAACAATGAAAATTGTTAAGAATCTACCAAAATTAGAAATGAGAGAAACTGAATAGATTTATAAGACATAATAATCTCACAAGAGGTATAGAGTCTTATAACCATAATCTATACCTCTCTTGTTAAGTTGATTAGATACAATCTTTAAAAAGAGTGTTTATATGCGTTATTTAAAAGATAAGGCGTGCTTTTTTAAACACTGTTATTTGAA
>NZ_BAABIZ010000094.1:0-1961 GCF_039543045.1 Bartonella jaculi | reverse complement strand
CATTTTCAAAAGATGCGATTGTAAACTTTCAGAAAGGTTATTCTCTTTAGCTTCTTTAAAAATCTTTTGCATCCACTCACGAAAAATCTCTTGAGCTTCAGCAGAAAAGCGCATCACAAGCGGGTGTTCTGGAGATCCAAGGGGTTTATCATAAAGAGAATGGAACACCCCTTCATAAGTTTTCCATGCCTCTTGATTAGGAGGTCTATCAACCCATTGCCACTCTTTTGTCTCATCGGGCCACACCAGCATTTGAAACCGTTGTAAAAAACCATCATTGCCTTTGCCATATAAAGCATTGCGTATAAAGGGCAGAATGCGAGAGGGTTGAATACCCCCTATAATGGAAAGAGTTGCATTGGGAATAAAAATGGTTCCACGCCCGATACGGTCATAAGTAAATTGACCATCTCCATTAAAAGCTTCGAGATAAAAAGCACGGTCTGTTTGATATTCCTTCCGTTCCATATCTGTTAAGAAACCGGATAATTCATCACGAACCATTAAGAGACCACGGGGGTTTTCTTTTAACAATTCCCCAAGCTTTTCTACACTCGTATCATTGACAATAAAACGAGAGCTATCATCATGGGTATTGTCTTTAGAGGGGGCTTCAGACAAAAGAGCACGGGCTGTTTCAAGATCTCCTTTTTTGATCGCTTTATGGGCTTGTTTTTTCTTTTCTAACTTGTCTAAAGTTTCAAGTATCTCTTCAATTTCTTGCCTTTCTTTCTGTTTTAACCACTCTTTATACCATTGCTTTTGAAGGCGCGTGATAGGGGCTAAAGCGGCTTGCATGGTAGGTGTTTTCATGGTTGAAGGCTGTCCAATAAGAGCACCCCAAAGATTAGGAACAATTTTCCAATCATCATACTGTTTTGGCGCAATATGCACGCCATTTCCAATGAGAGCAGCCAAACCACATAAAGCAGAGACAGCAATAAAATCGAGAGGGGCTTGTTGACGGTCAGCAATATCATAAATATAGCGACTTAAAGTTAAAGGCACTTGTGCAACGTGAAAAGGTTCGACGGGTAAGAGAGCCGTAGTAATCGGTTTTAATTCCCCCCAGCCATTTTGTTGCAAGGCTTGTTCATAAGGAATAGCTTTTAAACAAGTATTATCATTTAAGGAGGTATTATCGTTATCATTGACAGGGGTATTTTCATTGTTGTTTTGTAAATTACACTCTTTCATAGTTTCCTCTTTTGAGAAAGTAATACGTTATTAAAGTCCATTCCTTTTGGAGCTTGCATCATAAAGACCTCAAAGCCTTGCCTATAAGCACGCTTTGCTAGGGTAAAACCTGCTTTACAACCTGCATCATCCCCATCCATTGCGATTGTCAGACACCCTTTTATGGGAGGTAAATTCACACGCATCATGCCACTGGTTGAAAGAGACGCCCATAAATTCACGGGCTCTGATAACAACCCAGACAGCAGAGACAGCCCCGTTTCAATTCTCACACAAATAACCAGATGTTTTGGATTGGCTTGACTTAAATGCACAGCGCCGCCCATGACAGATCCCAACATGGCTTTGGTTGGTTTCTGATCTGTTTTGCAGCCATTGGCTTGTAAAAAGGTTCTATGAATGGCAAAAGAGCCAGCCCCCTTAACAAGAGCCACCAACGCGGGCAGTGTCATTCCTAAAGGGTGTGGACATTTGTCGTGAAATCGTAAATAAGGAATAAGTCATAACAAATACCCCGCTTGCGTAAATAGGTTTCTGCTAGCGTATCTTTTATCGGTTGGCTTTGTTGCCAAATCTCTTTTGCTCTTTCTGCTTTCTGTTTTGAGAAAGAGAGCGTGTGATCATAGGCTTTATCAACAAAGGCTTGTTTCCCAAGCAAGCCAATTCTTCTAAGCGCTTGTGTGATCTCTCTAAAAGAGCAGCCCGCATAACAAGTGAGTAAGAGGCGCCCATCATGTCCATTGGAAAGAGATAGACTAGGCAAC
>NZ_BAABIZ010000093.1:0-2008 GCF_039543045.1 Bartonella jaculi | reverse complement strand
CACTCACCACCTCATCCCAGAGCCAAAATGCCTCTGTCGCCCGCACAAAAGCTTTAAAGCGCGGCAAGGAAATATCCACCTGCTTACTTTCCGCTACATAAGCATCCAAGCTTGCCTTACTCAAACACCCAATGCCTAAATAATGCGCCATACGCTCTGCAATCTCACTGCGCTCATAGCGGCATTCTCTCAAAGCCCGCGCCATCGCCCGCTTAATGCGAGAGCGAAACCGCTCTAAATCAATCTGCGCAACAGGTTCACGACAGGGGAAAACCGGACGTTGAAAAAAATCAAGTTGATGAGAACCACGCGTCTTCATGCCTGCCCCTCCCCCGATTGCTTGTTCAAATAATCATAAAACCGCGCCCGTGTCTGTGCATCGGCTCTCTGCCATACCCCCAACAATTGAGCAAAAACCCGCTCTTGTTCATTAACTTTCGGGGGTATATTAATCCCATTGACCAAATCAACAGCCCGCCGTAAATCCCCCTCAACCTGTTGCAAAGCAATCGCCACCCGCCGTTGCGCCACCGGCTCCATCTTTGCTAACTTTAACAACTGCGTTTGGTTATCCGCCAATGCCGTCCCCCGCAAAACAGACCGCAACTCCGGCTGTAAATGTTGGGCAATTTTCGTTAAATAATGCACTGCACGTTTCGATAAACCAATACGATCTGCCACATGTTCAGCAAAAGGGTAATGTTTACCCAATTGCTCTTCATCATGCAATTGTGCAAAGTTTGCACTATTGCTCATTTTAGCAATAGGATCAACTTGACCCAATTGCTCACCACCGATCAAAGGGACAACTTGATCCTTTGATTTTTTATCCCCTTCACCCCCAGTTTCATGGTAATCTGCAGAACCATCTTTTGGCAAAGGGTAATGTTTACCCTTTGCCACTTTGTCCACTTCACCCCCAGTTTCACTGTCATTTGAAGAGGCATCTTCGTTTGTTTGAGCAATTCGGTCAACTTGACCGAATTGCTCTTTTTTAACCTTATATTGATTACTACCATCTCCACCACGCTTAATTTCCCCATACTTCTTTTCCCACAATTCACGGTACGTCTGCACAAACAAAGCGCGGTCAATCACCGACAATTCATTGCGAAACAAGTTCTCCGCAACCTCTAAAAGCGCGGCATTATCCTTATCCGCCTGCACCACAACCGCATCAATGTCACTATAGCCCAAAAGCTCCGCAGCACGAAGCCGGTGCGCACCAGCAATAAGTGTATAATTGCCCTCTTTCGCATTGGGCGTATGGCGCACCGTAATCGGATTCATCAACCGTTCTCGTGCCATCGATTGCGCAAGCGCCTTGGCATGCTCATCATCAACAGGGCGTATACGCTCCGGTACAACAATCAAATCTAAAGCAATCTCTTGAAACCGTGCCATTATCCAACCGCCTTGTCCATTTCTCGTAAAAACAAATCCATCGCACGCCCCGCCCATCTTCGATAGGCTCTAGCAAAGACTGGTTCCATTAATCGCCGATTAATCACTTGGAGTGACAGAGAAATAGAAGTCCGCTGCCGTTCTTGTATAGCGACAATACGCCGCCGTGGAACCTCAAACTGATAATGTAAAATATGAATAACAATCTGTCGTGCTAATGCCGCATCAAATAAGCCATGCGGGGGGTCAATAATATATCGGATTGGCAAATGCCGAAATCCACCACTCACTGCCTTAAAAGAACAGGAAAGCATAATTTGTAATCGTTCAACTTCCGAATACGGATTAACGATATCGCGTCTGACATCTGGGGTCCATAAATTATAAGCCGCAACCATAACCACCCCCGATAAAGAAAACTTGACCACAAAAACCTAAAAAACAACCCATCCAATCGGCCGCTTGATGAGGCAACAGTGTGCAATCTTTCTTGTCTATTTTGTATTGATCTTTAGACATTGATAAACCTTTTTATCTTATGGTATCTAAATACATGGCAAATGCGCTAACACGCAGAGCCTAAAGCTCAAGCAGCATTCCCGCG
>NZ_BAABIZ010000092.1:0-2079 GCF_039543045.1 Bartonella jaculi | reverse complement strand
CTTCAAAAATAGCATTGCCATAAATTTGTGCATTGCCATAAACGTCTACAAAAAAGCTTTTTACTTTTGCGTTGCCAAAAACGCGTGCATTTTGAAAGACACGGGCTTTATTATACACCCAGCAATTACCCTCATGCGATAGGTTGCTTTCATTTTCAATATAGCCCCCGAGGTCACCTTTTTTGACGTCACCAAAATCTCTTAATGCTCTAATACGCGTTAAGAAATGACCATCTATATATTCGCCATCATTAATAAACTCATATTTTTTTGCAGGCTCTTGTTTATTATTAGATGCGGTTTTGTTTGTAATGGGGGTATTTTTTGCTGTAGCGTTCATAATGAACTCCTTGATGTTAATATTGTTTTCAATTGACACCCCTATAAGGGCGCCGGGCGTTAGCAACACATTGATTTATATAGATAATTTACTGTTTTGCATGTTGAATTAAAGACCCGAATATAGTAAGGTTTTTTCATTCTAAACCCTCTCAGATTGAATCAATTAATATCACTTGCTTGCACGTCAAAAGCGGGGCTGGCGTGTGGGTAAAAACTGTATAAGAAAGGACTAAAAATGGCTCTTATGAACCGTCTTAATGCAAGGTCTGTCGCAACATTGGGGGCTGGCAAATATAATGATGGTGCTGGCTTGCTCCTTCATAAGCGTAAAGATGGTGGTGCTCAATGGCTTTATCGTTATACCATTCACGGGCGCCGTCGCGAAATGGGATTGGGGGCGTTGCGAAATGTTTCTTTAAAAAAAGCCCGTGAATTAGCAAATCAATGGCGTTCTGTTTTGCATGAGGGGCGTGACCCTATTAAAGAACGTGAAAAACAAAAGCGTGAAGCAATAAGCAATCTTCATTATTTAAAAGACATTGCTTTAGATGCTTTTGAAAGTCGTAAAGCTGAATTAAAAGATGATGGTAAGGCTGGAGACTGGTTTTTACCTTTACGGCTTTATATTCTGCCAAAATTAGGTTGTCTGCCCGTTTCAGAGATTACACAAACAGAGATACGCAATATCCTTACTCCCATTTGGCATTCAAAAGCTACAACAGCAGAGAAAGCACTGAATCGTCTTAATATTTGTCTCAAACATGCGGCTGCCTTAGGGTTGGATGTTGATTTACAAGCAACAACAAAAGCACGTGCTCTCTTAGGCAAGCAACTCCATAAAACACAAAATATACCAGCCATGGATTGGAAAGATGTTCCTGCCTTTTATCAGACACTCAGTAAAACTATAACAATGACACATTTAGCTTTGCGCTTGCTTATCCTTACAGGCGTTCGTACACGTCCTTTACGTTATATCCATAAAGATCAGATTGACGGGGATATATGGACTATTCCTGCTGAGAATATGAAAGGCAAGCGTGATGCTACAACAGAATTTCGCGTCCCTTTATCAACAGAAGCATTAGAAATTTTGAAACAAGCGCGTTTGCTTTCTCGCAATGATTTCTTCTTTTCTGCTACCGGTCGCGGTCCTCTTGGTGAGAATTGCATGTCACAATATATGCAACAGGTTGGACTTGAAGCACGTCCCCATGGATTTCGTTCTAGTTTACGCGATTGGCTCGCTGAAACAACAGATGCTCCTTATGAGGTCGCTGAAACTATCCTAGGTCATGTGGTAGGCGGCAAAGTGGAACGTGCCTATCGTCGTACTGACTATTTAGAACAGCGCCGTGTCTATATGGATAAATGGGCAGCTTATGTCACCGGTCAATCTTAAGATATGGGGTGCATAACCCCATTATCTGTGGATAACTTTCTCTCTCTTTTCTCTCATATCATCTCAATAAGACTCATAAATTATCACATTACAAATTATATGATAAAATACTGTTTTTTATAGATTAAATACCTTTCATATGATTCAAAAATATGGTTAATAAATGCTTATGATTTGTTTCCATTTTTTATTATTGAAAGGATTTTAATATGACAGAAAACGATATTCTTTTGACAGACCGTGAAAGTGCAAAATTGCTTCATATGAGTGTTTCAACATTCCGCCGTCATGTGACCAATGGCTCTTTACCAAAACCTTTAAAATTTGGTTTTTTA
>NZ_BAABIZ010000091.1:0-2094 GCF_039543045.1 Bartonella jaculi | reverse complement strand
TGTTTTCTATAGTTTCAGTTTTTGTAAACAATATTACCACCATAAACCGTTTCAAAGTCTGTATAAATTATAAACGCTCCGTATTTTCTCACTATCAATTTCACCTCTTCCATAGTTTTTTCCAAAAGCTCTTGTAAAAAGGGATAGGTTGCGGAGTGGGAGTGTTCTCAATCTTTTCAATTGGTTGATCACCTTCAGGTATCTCAGCTCCCACGCTTTCTTTAATTCTTTTACAAAGGAATTCATAAAAATTACTAGCGTAATATTCACAATCACCCAATGGAAGCCTGACATAAAGTGGGCATTCTCCATCCCGAAACTGCGTATAATCAAAATAAAAGGTTTCATCAAAATCAGTACTGCTAACGACAAGCTGTTCTGGTGTTGCAAAACCATCTTTTCTATCGAGTAAGTTTCGGTAAACAATATCATCAAAAGGAACACCTATAGGGTTCTCACAAAGGCTAAAGATTTCATAACCAGCAATATCCCCTCCTTTATAATGTTTTAAAAAACTCTTGTAAGACGATGTGAATTGTAAACCGAGAGCTTTCTCTGCCTTTTCAATTACGAGATCATCAACAGCATTTTCTTCAGAACGAAAATTGACAATATCATCATCATCATCATATTTATCAACTAATTGTATAACATCATCTAAGGTATAGGTTTTCACGAATCTTCCCCTGCATGGTCCTTAATTTTTTTGCAAAGGAATTCATAAAAGTTACTTGCATAATAAAGGGGATCTCCAGATATTACCTCAAAATAAAGTGGACATTCACCATCCCGAAACTGAGTATAATCAAAGTAAAATGTCTCACCAAAATCGGTTCTACTCACAACAAGCTGTTGTGGTTTTGCTAAACCATTTTTTATATCGTTTAAATTTCGATAAACAATATCACCAGCATGAATGCCCTTATACTCCGCATAAACGCTAAAGATTTCCTCACTACCAATTTCTCCTCCTTTATAATTTTTCAAAAAACTCTTATAAGAAGTTGTGAACTGCAAACCGAGAGTTTCCTCAGCTTTCTTTACCCATATATCTTCTACCGCATCCTCTGCAGTGCCAAAATTAATAATATCACTATATTTATCAACTAATTGTGCAACATCATCTAAGGTATAGCTTTTCATGAGTCTTCCCCTGCATGGTCCTTAATTTTTTTGCAAAGGAATTCATAAAAGTTACTTGCATAATAAAGGGGATCTCCAGATATTACCTCAAAATAGAGCGGACATTCACCATCCCGAAACTGAGAGTAATCAAAGTAAAATGTCTCACCAAAATCAGTTCTACTGACAACAAGCTGCTGTGGTTTTGCTAAACCATTTTTTATTTCTGTTAAGCGATTATAAACAATGTCACCACCATAAACAGTTTCAAAGTCCACACCATAAATGCTAAAAATTTCCTCGCAACCAATTTCTCCTCCTCCGTAATTTTTTAAAAAACCCTTGTAAGAAGATGTGAATTGCAAACCTAGAGTTTCTTCAGCTCTCTTTATCCATACATCATCAGGTGCATCCTCTGCAGAACCAAAATTAATAATATTACTATATTTATCAACTAATTGTGCAACATCAGTTAAAGTATAAATTTTCATAATTTGTTCTCCATAAATTGTTATTTTTTAGTTGCTATAGCTTTTTCTTCATAACCTTTAGCACGTTCTTTCCAGTATTTGGGTCTCCACCTATCGAACATATCTCTATCGATAAGCGATTCTTGTGTTTTAGGATAAATATGAATAACAGAAGTATATTCTTGATGGAATGTTCTGCTAACCTCTGCTATAGGGCTATCTTGTATTTGCAACATATGATGCAACTCAACGGGATGACCATCGAAACCAATAGGTGCTCTTCCTGTTTTCATCCTCTCAATATTTGTAACCCACACTGTTTTTCCATTTTTTCTCAACTTAACAATTTTGTTAGGATCAAACAGATCATCTCTTTGATAGACTTTGTTTGTCTGAGCAATTTTCTCCCCCTTGTAAGTCATTTCAAACTCAACCTCAATCGGGGCTGTTGACCAGAATTTTCTTTCCTGCCCAAAATATTGAGTTGCAATAACCTCATCGC
>NZ_BAABIZ010000090.1:0-2154 GCF_039543045.1 Bartonella jaculi | reverse complement strand
CTGAAAGACATCGGACATTGCTTAAGATCCGACAAACATTTTTACCGGCATCTTGTTTCAGCCAATCCAGTTCCTCATTGCGTTTTTTGACACTTTGTGTTCCGTCAATATGTCTTATTTCACAGTTCAGAAAGGGAACCGTTTTAAGGAAATCATTGATATGAGATTTGATAATTCTATTGAAGAGCTTTGTAATATATTTAGAGGTATTGACATCTTTGCAAAAAGCTAAAGCGCACTGCATGGGCTCTGTATCATCATCATCCACAGCCGCTTCCTTATCCATTTTGGTCAGGGCTCTATAACAGCCAATAATTTTTGCCGCATCATCTAAATCAATTTCACGGTTTTCATTGGCAATAATCTTCTGTATGGCTGGTGTGATATAGGTTTCATCAATGCCTAAGACCACAATTTTGTAAGGGGTTAAAAGTTCATTATCGACAGCTTCAGCGAAGGTATAATGATGGAGTTGTTTTCCATAAAGCGCTTCATCATCCATAGACGCCAGAACGGCATTAATCTCATCAGCACGCCTTTTTGCAGTCTCACTAAAAATGCGCGGCGTTGCTGTCATATACAAGCGTTTTTTACCTCGAATGATGCTGTTATCATGAACCTTGATAAATTCGGATTCATTGTCTTCACTTCCCAATGTTGCTCCAGTCGTTCTATGCGCTTCATCACAAATGATCAGATCAAATTCGGGTAACCCATGGTCCTTTTGCGCATCAGAAATCACTTGGATTGAATGATAGGTTGAAAAGATGACTGTCATTGCATCTGCTAAGTTTTCACAAGCTTCTTTGGCAAGAGCTTTCGCATCTGTTGTAGCTGGTAGCACAAGGTCTGATGTTTCCATTTCAACAATATCATCTTGGTTTTTACGACGCTTACCAACTTTCGTATCGGAACACACCGCAAAGGAATGCAAGGGGATTTGTGTGTCCAGTGTCCATTCGCGTATTGTTTGTGAGACTAAAGCAAGAGAAGGGACTAAAAACAATACACGCTTGCCTTTTCCTGCTATTGCTTCTGCTATCTTAAGACTAGTAAAGGTTTTCCCCGTACCACATGCCATAATCAGCTTGCCACGGTCTGCTTCTTGCAAACCTTCACAGACTTTCTCAAGAGCTTCTTTCTGATGAGGACGAGGCTCTTTTGTTGATTTAAGAACAACTTCTTGTTTTGTTGCAAATATTTGCCAATCTATACGACTGTTTTCCATATGATGAAGGTCAATGCGATAAACGGGTATCGCTTGTCCTTTAATCATTGCATTCACATTGTCACTTAAATCACCTTCAGTGCTATCAACAAGAAGGCGATACTTAAAAATGTCTTTTCCAGAGGCAGCAATAAAGCTATCAATATCCTTTTTACTGATCTGATGATCTGCTTTATAAAACTTACACTGAATAGCAACATAACCCTCTCGATTACGAAGCTTGGCAACAAGATCAATGCCGATATCATTTTTATTCCAACCTTCACGTTCTTTTGCCCATTCAAAATAGCTTTCAACCTTTTCGTATCGTCCATAATGAAGAGGGTCATGCATCAGATATTTGCTAACAAAAGATTCAAAAATTTTCCCCCGTTCAGCATTTGAAGTTGCTTGCTCGCGATAATCTTCCAACAGAGAGCGTAGCGTGACTTGTTTATTATCAGACTTAACAGATTGCAGCATATTACAATAAAAATCCCTTGCCTTATAAGATGATCAATAATCATCAAAAGAATCAAAACGAATTCAATTAAATGCACTTAAAACAAATATCGATAATAAAGTGAGAAAAAAGTGCTAAAAAAGCCGATAATTTTTTCAAAAGAGGTTTTTAAAGAATACTTATCAACAGCCTATGAGCCATGGTTAATCAGCATAATAGTGGAATTTGCTATTCGTTTTATGATCAATCAAGACAAATGCAGTATGTGCTTTTAAAACATCAGAATGATTATTTTGATAGGTTTTATCACAAATTTTACAGAGAGGTTTTGAAAGTTCCTAACACCTTCAAAATACTTTCAAAACACATTCTATTAGTTGAATTTACGAATGTATTGTTAATACAAGTTGTTTTTTCAAAATTTAATAAAAATTAACATATTGAAATATAACAACTTTTATTTTTCTATTTTAAAAAATATAAT
>NZ_BAABIZ010000089.1:0-2181 GCF_039543045.1 Bartonella jaculi | reverse complement strand
AATATCCCCAACATGGATGAAGAAGAAGGCGGTGTAACAGCAAGAATCGTTGAACCTTTCTTAAGCTTTGAACCAGAAACAGGCGTGAGAAATAAGGATAAATACCATAAAATTGAAGGTGGACATGTTAGAGCGGCGCGATAAAGAAATCACAGATCTAAAAAGACGTGTGGCCAATATGGTTGTGGTGGGAAAAATTAGCCATGTAGACCATAAAAACGCACGCTATCGGATAAAAAGTGGCAATCTTGTCAGTGACTGGATTCCAGACACACAAGCCCGCGCCGGTAAAACACGCTCTTATGAAGGGCGCGATGTTGGAGAACAAGTTGTTGTGGTTTCTTCCTCAGGCGATTTATCACAAGGGGTGATTGTGGGTTCACTTCACACCGATGCTAATCAAGCAGCCGATAAAGGCAGTATTCACCGAACGATATACCCTGATGGAACCAGCCTTGAATATGATGATGAACAAAACACTTATGGAATTCATATCAAATCAGGGGGAAAATTTATCCTGACAATCTCTGATGGTGTGTCACTAAAAGGTGATGGGGGCAAGCTAGAGCTTACCGCACCGGCAGGCATAAAGATTGTTTCAGAAAGCGATATAAATTTAAACGCAAAAGGCAGCATCTCTTTGAAGGCAGGTGGTGGCGTTTCACTGAATTCGAATGATAGTCTCTCTCTTCATTCTGGGAATAATGTTTCCATTCATTCAAGTGGACTAAAGCATAACGGCACCAATATTGGAAACAGCCATGTTCATGGTGGTGTTTCCCCTGGTGGCTCGATGACAGGAGGTCCCAATTGAACAGTGGAATGGACCGTATGACAGGAAAGTCGTTATCCGGTATTGATCATTTGCGCCAATCAATCCTTGACATTTTGTCAACACGCATTGGTTCGCGTGTCATGCGGCGTGATTATGGTTCACGCGTTGCAGAACTCATTGATGCTCCAGTGAATAATGCTTTTGCTGTTGCTCTTTATGCCGCTGTTGCTGAGGCTTTAGACAAGTGGGAACCGCGTTTTAAATTGAGAAAAATTGATTTTAAAATGGTTGAGGCTGGACAAGTTTCCTTATCCTTTGAAGGCATTTATTTGCCATCAGGCAAGCCCATTACCATGGAAGGATTACTGATAAAATGAATGGAGTACTTGCAAAACCGGAAATCATCACAGAACTTTCTTTTGAGGAAATACGCGCTGCTGCTCTTGCCCATTTAAAAGAGCTCTTACCTAGCTATATTTTTTTAGAAAGTGACCCGGCTGTAAAAGTCATTGAGGCTTTTAGCTATCGAGAGTTGCTTTTAAGACAGCGTATTAACGAAGCAGCACGCAACAACATTCTTGATTTTGCAACCGGTGAATCTCTTGATGCTTTGGGAAATTGGCATGGTCTTGCCCGCATGGAGGGCGAAAGTGATGAGAGGTATCGTGAACGCATAGAGCTTCATGCCCGTGGTGGTAACGGCAGCGGGACAGAGCCCTATTACAAGCTTATAGCCTTAACAGCAGATAGTCGTGTTAAGGATGCGATTGTTTACCGTAAAGGCAAAGACCCAACCATCTATGTTGCTCTTTTTGGCAATAACGAAGAAGGAACCGCCTCTGAAGATCTCATACAAATAGTCTCAGAATCTCTGCACAGAAAAAATATCATCATGACCAATGATACAATCATTGTTCACACTGCTGTCAAAAAAGTGCTGGATTTAGAAGCAGATGTTTGGCTGTTACCAGAAACATCTTTGAAAATTCTCACGACAATGGAAGCAAATTTAAGAGCGGCGTGGAGACAAGAACAAGCCATCGGTCGTGAATTAAGCCTCTCGTGGTGGATTTCAAAACTCATGATTGCTGGTGTCCAAAAAGTGATTGCCATTGCGCCAACAAGGGACAGTAGGGTTTGTGATGAAGAAGTTTTATCGATTGGAAAAATCACCTTAAACTTCAAAGGGCGTGCCCGCTAATGGTTAGCTCCCTCCTCCCCACAAACGCAACAGAATTTGAAAAGCACCTTGCCGATGCTTGTGACTTTCATCAAGATATTGATGGTTCTGTTTTGGGGATTTCACGCGCAAAACTGATCACACGCCCTCCCCGTTTCTTGCCGTGGCTCATTGAAGAATACGGGCTTGGAGAGCTTACACCTTATGTTCCAAACCTTTATGATTT
>NZ_BAABIZ010000088.1:0-2224 GCF_039543045.1 Bartonella jaculi | reverse complement strand
ATTAATAATGAAATTGCCAATGTAAAAGGCGATAGTCTTGTTAAGTGGGATAAAGATGAGCAACTCATCAAGATTGGTGCAGAAAAATACGGTAATAGAATCACTATTTCCGATAAGGATGGTAAGGTACGAACCCTCTCTGGCGTGAAGGCGGCGGAACAGAGCGACGAAGCCGTTAACAAAGAACAGCTTGATAAAGAGGTGACCGATCTTACTAATGAAATTAATGATGTGCGTTCTGCGGCAGTTTTCTACGATACAGAAGAAGATACTGATGACATTAGTGCACTTACGAGATCAGTGCGCAAAGTTAATAAGAATAGCGTCACTTTTGGTGATCCAAGTAAGGGCCAAGTTGGTCTGCATAATGTTGCCAATGGTAAGATTGGTGATGAATCACATGATGCCGTAAATGGCTCTCAGCTTTTTGAGACAAATCAGAATATTGCTACCTATTTTGGTGGTAGTGCTAAGTATGAGAATGGCGAATGGACGATTCCTACATTCAAGCTTAAGACCGTCAATAAAGATGGTGGTGATGTTGAAGAGAAGAGCTATACGAGTGTAGCGGAAGCATTTGAGGGAGTAGGTACTTCTTTCACAAATATTCACAATGAAATTAACAAAAATAGTACAGAGGTTTCTCAGAACATTAAGCAGAATGCGCTGATGTGGAATGACGATGAAAATGCCTTTGTAGCGCAGCATGGAACAGAAGAGGCAGGAAAAACGAATAGCAAAATTAAATATCTTGCGAATGGAGACGTTAGTGCAACTTCAAATGAAGCAGTGAATGGATCTCAGCTTCATACATTGGGCAGCGGTGTTGCTAAGTCTTTTGGTGGTGGTGCTGGCTATGATGATGAGGGCACATGGGGTGCTCCAAAATTCACGGTTAAAACTGTCGATGAAGGTGGCGATATCGAAGATAAAGAGTATCATGATGTAGCTACTGCCTTTACAGGTGTTGGCACTTCTATTACGAATGTTAAAAATGAGATCACCAAACAGATTAATAATGAAATTACCAATATAAAAGGCGATAGTCTTGTTAAACAGGATACAGATACCAAGACTATCAAGGTTGGTGGTGAGACGGATGGCGCTACAATTACTATTACAAATAAGAGTGGTGAGGATCGGACCCTTTCTGGTGTGAAAAAGGCAGAGAATGACAATGAAGCGGTTAACAAAAAACAACTCGAAGAAAGTTTAAAAGATCTTTCTGATAATCTTCAGTCTGATGATTCAGCTGTTGTTCATTACGATAAAACAGATGATGAAAATGGCAGCATTAATTATGAAAGTGTGACGTTAGGTAAGGGTAAGGAAGCAAAACCTGTTGCTCTCCATAATGTAGCTGCTGGTAATATTACAGAGGATTCACATGATGCAATCAATGGTGGACAAATTAATAAAATCTTTGAAGGTATTGCTAAGTTTTTGGGTGGTGGTACAGCCTTTACAGATGGTGCTTTCACTGGTCCAACCTATAAATTGTCTCAGATTTCCAAAGATGGTGATGTAACAGACAATTCTTTCACAGAGGTAGGAAAAGCTTTTGAAGGTCTTGATACGAGTATCAAAAATGTGAATCAACGCATTAAAGATGTTTCTCAGGGTGTTGCTCAGGATTCTTTATTATGGAGCAAGGATGCTAATGCCTTTGTAGCGCAGCATGGGAAAGATAATGAGAAAGCTAATAGCAAAATTAAGTATCTTGCGAATGGAGACGTTAGTGCAACCTCAAATGAAGCAGTGAATGGATCTCAGCTTCATACATTGGGCACTGAGGTTGCTACGTATTTCGGTGGTGGCGCTAAGTATGAGGATGGCACATGGACCGCTCCTAAGTTCAAGGTTAAGACCGTTAAGGAAGATGGTAGTGATGTTGAAGAGAAGGAGTATGATAATGTTGCTGAAGCATTATCTGATATTGGTACCTCTTTCACGAATATTAAAAATGATATTACAAATGTTGTTAGTGATAGCCTTGTTAAGCAGAATGAAGAAACGCATGTTATCAGCATTGGTGGCGAAAAAAGCGGCACAAGTATTAGCATTGCCAACATTGATGGAGCGGAACGGACCCTTTCAGGAGTTCGTGCGGGCACTCTCTCAGAGGAATCTCTAGAAGCAGTGAATGGTTCGCAGCTTTATTCAATGAACAAGATGTTTGCTGAGTATTTCGGTGGAGGTGCAGGCTATGATAGTAAGGGAAAAT
>NZ_BAABIZ010000087.1:0-2239 GCF_039543045.1 Bartonella jaculi | reverse complement strand
AATAGTAAGGTCTGGGCAAAGATCAATAAACTTGCCATGAAATGTCTCGTCATGACATATCTCAGCCTGCCCTTCTTTTTGATCTTCGTAAAATTCTTGCTCCATACATTGCCTATTGCTTTACAATCGTCATTGGCAATACAATGCACGAAACCCCTTCAACTCATAAGTCTGACACTGTCAGTCAAAAGAGCATTTCTTTAAAAAAGCACTTTTTTCACTTGCTTATAGCTTATGAGAGAAACCCCAATACCAAACCCTCTCATAAAATCGTTTTCAAAGGCACTTCAAAGGCGATAGAGCGCCGTTAGAGATCTTAAGGTACAAATATCGCCTTAATACAAAAACGCCTCTCTCAAGCCGTTTTTTTAAAGATTGCTTTCAAACGTTGAAACTGTTAGCGTATCCACGAGGCGTGAGCCAGTTATACCAGGACGGCTTTGCCGGATCTGCGAGGAGTTGACCGCCCTCCACGCCTTCTCATTTTTCTCACACACCGCTTCTTCTCACAAAAACCAACAAAGCTTTGCGGTGTGCGCTTTCTTACCTTTACAAAAAAGCCTCTCTCAAAACGCGTTTTTTAAAAGATTGCTTTTGAATGTTTAAACTGTTAGATTACCCGCGAGGCGTGAGCCAGTTATGCCAGGACGGCTTTGCCGGATCTGCGAGGAGTTGACCGCCCTCCACGCCTTCTGATTTTTCTCACACACCGCTTCTTCTCACAAAAACCAACAAAGCTTTACGGTGTTCTCTACAACAACCGTTCGTCCTTCTTTTCAGCAGCATGTAACAAACGTTGAATTTCTCTGAAGCTCTTTTTATGCATCGAGATAAGCCACCATTCTTGTTTGCTTGCTACCCATTTGACTGCAAAGCGCCACCATGCCCCACCACTTTCACCCAAAAACACAACACTCTGTGCATCTTTTCGCCTAATAACGCCGTAGGGCTTTATGAAGGTTTGAATGGCACCACGAAAATCCTCCAAGTAAAGAGACCGCGCTTGATGCTCTAACAAAATATGTTTCACACTGTCTGAAGATAAGCGAATAAGAGAATTGTCCGCACCAAAAACATCACGCACCTTTTCTATCATTGGGGCTATGGGAATAAATCCACGCGGCATATGTCCTTCAAACATCGCTTCCAAAAGTGGTGAGCCCACAATATCTTCAATGGCAATGCGTTTGCGACTGTCCCCCATTACAGAAACTTTATCACTTAAAAAATTGCTTAAATTTTGCGCGCGATGTTTCCCGGGGTTAGAATGCCAACCAGGATCAATACCTACGGGTATCTTTTCAACTTTTCCCGTCCGCTTATTGCGCCAAACCTGCTTTTCAACATGAAGTGGCTCTGCCCCCTCTTCATAGCCTAAATTGTCTGCCTCATAACGGCTTACCTGCCGCACACTGCATTTACATCGCCAACCATTGGGGGGATAAAGCCAATCCCAAATGGGATCATCAACCGGTGCCGTAAAACCCACCCAACTTTCATGTTCCAAACGCTTATGTTCTGAACTCGACAACGCATAGGTAAGATAAGGCAAAAACTCTTTATTATTTTGTGTGCGCTCCCACTCACCTGCCGCATGGGCACTCATGGTATTAGCCCAATAGACCGTTTCTAAACGCCGCGGACTGCCCAATTGCACCACACTCTTTTCACCCGTTTTCGGATCAATGCTGGTCTTTTTCCCCCACCAACCCTTTTCCTGTAAAATCGGCATTAAATTTTTTTGAAAATCTTGCAAAGGAACTTGATGCTTTATGGCATCTCCAACGGCTCGCTTAAAATCATCCAAAATGTCATAGCCTACTGATTTTGCCACCGTAAAGGAAAAGGCATGCTCTTCTGGTGCTATATCCCGCCAATCAAAGCTTGGAACAATATTTTTGGCTGCAAAATAACGGGTGACCTCTTTGGGTGCTGTTTTAAAAAGTTCCTCATCCATGATACCCCAATCCCCGCGCAATCATTTGCACCTTTGCCAAACGTGCTGCCAAGGCATGATGATCCATCTCGCTCAACAATTCATCTAAGCCTTTGAGGATATCCTCATAACTTTTAGCCTCTCTCACAAGCTTTTTAAAAGGCTCTAAAAGGGGTTCTAAATCCTCTTCCCAGTCACTTAAAGCCTCACTCGAAAGCCGATCCAATTCGTCGTGATGTTTTCCACCCTGCTCTTTTTTCCCCCCTTCTTTTCTTGTCACACAAACATCAAAAGCACCCCCAC
>NZ_BAABIZ010000086.1:0-2362 GCF_039543045.1 Bartonella jaculi | reverse complement strand
AAGCAGCCATTGGCACAAGTGTTCAAACGGCTCTTGAGGGTGGCTCTTTTGATAAGAACCTGATTGCAAACCTGCGCACAGCCCTGTCTGATACGGTTGGCAAGACGTTGGCGGAAGAGATCGGCACTGCTAAGGCTGAAGGGAAAATAGACACGGTCACCCAGATTGTTGCTCATGCAGGACTTGGCTGTCTCAAAGGCGCTGTTGCGAGCGGCGCTTGTTCTGCCGGTGCTGTGGGCGGTGCCGTGGGCGAAGCCACAGCAATGCTCCAGTTTAAACTATGGATGCAAGGCATCGTGAAAGAGGAAATGGGGGATCTAAACGGTCGCACTCCAACGCCAGAAGAGCAAGCCCGCGTCACTGCAAGGATTGATGCTGAGTTTGCTGACTTTAGAGACCACACCATTGATGTTGCACGTGCTGCTGGGGGCGTTGCCGCTGCCCTTGCCGGTGGTGATGTTAATGCTGGCGCTGATGCAGCGGGCAATGCCGCTGCAAATAACTTTTTGGGTAGCGCTCAACGCGCTCAGATGAAAAAAGAACTAGAAGAGTGTTCTGATGATCAATGTCGAAGAGATGTTAACGAGAAATGGTTTGAGATTGACGAAGATCAAGATAAGATTTTTTCGTCAGCTGCGACGGCCGGTGCGATTGTTGGTGCTGGAAAAGGAGTATACGAGGGATTGCACGGCGTTGTGGAATTAGGGTTAGC
Source organism: Bartonella jaculi (assembly GCF_039543045.1). Classification (NCBI taxonomy): domain Bacteria; kingdom Pseudomonadati; phylum Pseudomonadota; class Alphaproteobacteria; order Hyphomicrobiales; family Bartonellaceae; genus Bartonella; species Bartonella jaculi. Next base: position 1,650 of record NZ_BAABIZ010000086.1, on the reverse strand, counting down.
AATAGTGAGCAATCCACTTGAGAGCAGTAAAACAGCTATTAAAGGCGTTGGAACAGCAATGTCTTGGACCGTGAGTGGACATGTGATTGGTGATATTTCCAGAATTGGGTGGCAATTGTGGGAAGGAGTTAAGGGTTCCTTTGCAGGGCATATAAATGACATAACGGAAACAATGGACAAAGGGGGGGAGGATGCAGCACTCAGTGCCGGTTTTGATTTCGGCGAAATGACAGGTACAACAATAGAAACAGCGGCTGCTGTAACGACAGGTGTTGCTGGAGCAGTCACGGGAGGGATAAAACTTGGCGAAAAGGCTGTGACCAAGTTCATTGCTAGGAAAGATTTTGCCCAATTCGCTGCCAAGAAAAATCTTGCAGAACTTGCAGCTCAAGGAGATCCTGCCAAACTTGCTGCGAAGAAAGAACTGACCAAACTCGCTGCTAAAGAAAAAAAGAATTGGTTAAAAGAGAAACCCACTAAATTTACCGATAGCAAATTTGGTCAGACAAACAAAGTCTATCAGAGAAATGACCTGTTTGATCCTAACAGAATTTCTAAATGGACTGAAAACAAAAAAGAAGTGTGGGGCACCAATGTTGAGAGAATGGAAGCAGGAAGAGCACCTATGGGGTTTGACGGTAAGCCTGTTGAGTTGCATCACCTAAAGCAAACGCCTGAGGGGCCCATAGCAGAAATTAGCAAGCAATCTCATAATAAATATAGTTCGGTTATTCATGCTCCTTCCAAAACACATCAATCGCTTATAGAGAGAAAAAAGTTTGATAAGTTTAGAGAGGAATATTGGAAGGAACGCGCTAAAGGGTATAGAGAACAAAAAAACAGTAATTTAGGAGGAATAATTGATATGAAATGGGGAATTATGGGTATAGATTTTGACAGATGGGGACAGGAGCATAGGAAGTAATGATCTACGGTTGATGAAAAAAGAAACTTATAGAATAATTTATGGAGGATAATTGATGAAAACCTATACCTTAGATGATGTTGTAGTATTAGTTGATAAATATAATGATATTATTAATTTTCGTACTGAAGAAAATGCGGCTGATGATCTACGGATTGAAAGGGCGGAGAAAACTCTCGGTTTACAATTCACATCTTCTTATAAGAGCTTTTTAAAAAAATATGTAGGAGGAGAAATAGGGAGTGAAGAAATCTTTAGCCTTTATAAGGAGTGCGGAGCAGATATCCCTGGTGGTGATATTGTTTTCCAAAACTTAAATGATAGAAAACATGGTTTTGTGACACCAGAACAGCTTGTCGTGTGTGATGCTGATTTTGGTGAAACCTTTTATTTTGATTATACACAGTTTCGGGATGGAGAATGCCCACTTTATGTCAGGCTTCCATCTGAAGATTGTGAATATTACGCTAGTAATTTTTATGAATTCCTTTGTAAAAGGATTATAGTACACGCGGGAGAAGAGATACTTGATGGTGATCAACCAATTGAAAAGATTGAGAACACTCCCACTCCGCAACCTATCTCTTTTTACAAGAGTTTTTGGAAAAAACTATGGAAGAGGTGAAATTGATAGTGAGAAAATACGGAGCGTTTATAATTTATACAGACTTTGAAACGGTTTATGGTGGTAATATTGTTTACAAAAACTGAAACTATAGAAAACA
>NZ_BAABIZ010000085.1:0-2375 GCF_039543045.1 Bartonella jaculi | reverse complement strand
TCCCTATTTCTACAAGCCTATCTTTATCTTGGGGGTGGTAGGTAAAATAAAGGTGACCATTGTTATGAACAGCCATTTGCACAGCATTACCCGCTGCTTCATCGGGGGAATTAAAAATGCCATTGTAAAACATATAAACAGCGCCATCAGAGCCTTTTTGTAAATGCTCCTCTTCTTCTAGATTTAATAAAATGGAAAGAACAATCCCGCACATGCATGGGAATACATCGCTGTGGGGATTGTACTTTTCATCAACAGCAAGACTTAAGGTTGGCATTCAAGTGCGTTTTTATGTCTTTTACAATAAGGGCTCTTTAAGCGTCTCTCAACACTGCGCTGAGGCATGACAGCACCAGGACGACATATAGGAAGGTTGTCTGATTTATGGTTCTCACACCATTCTTGTATCGTAAAGCTAGGACGGAAACCTGATTGCCCCAGACAAATTTCAATACTAGCGAATTGATTCAAATCCAGCGCTACAACCTTATCAAGATCCGGTACTCCACATTCCAAAAGTATTTTCTGTCTCCATAATCTTGGAGAAAGCGAGGAAATTTGGTTAACACATCCAGCTGTACTTAAAAAAGCCATGCAACTCAATAGTTTTAAAGTTTTCTTCATTTTCCCCTCTTTCAATGGATTTCTTTGCAATTAAAAGGCTTTAAAAGCCTGTTGATTATTTTTGTCTGCGTTTTTCAAGACAGTTCTGAACAATGTTGAGATGGTGAATGAAAGGAACACCCCCCATAGACATGCGAACACATGGCTGTGGGGATTGTACTTTCCATCATAAGCAGCACTTAAGGTTTACATTCAGGTTGTTCTGGATGTTTTTTACAAAACGGGCTGTTTAAGCGCTTCTTGACACTGCGCTTGGGAATAACAGCACCAGGACGACAAATGGGAAGGTTTTCTTCTTTAAATGTATAACACCAGTTACCTCTCCCTTTATAACGGAATCCTGATTGAATCATGCAAGCATGAACTGTTGCTTGCTCATTAATGCTCTGCTCTCTACTTTCTGAATCCTCATCATAAGGGGTTGGCATACCACATTCTAACAAGGCTTTTCCTACCTCGGTAAAGTCTGCTCCGGGCTTCTCCCACATGTATATATACCCTGGAGAAGGCTGAAAAAAATTACATCCCGCTATCATAAACAAAACAAGCACACTCGATAATTTTAAGATGTATTTCATTTCTTGCCCCCTGGTTTAATTGAATTAATTTGTATACGATGAGATGAACCATAGAACGATGTACACTCACGACTCGCATGACCATAGCACGCATGGACAGTAGGATAAGTCGTCAATATTCTCCATGCCTCGTTCCCAGGACTACTCCCTGAAGGGATCTTATCAAAAGTAGCAGGATTGCCACCAAACTTTATACCAACAAAGTCATATGCGTGGTTTTCTAAACCGACTGAGGTTTGCTTGCCATCACTTAAATAATCAAGTGTATTTGCCATCAATTGAGCATTATAAGCAGGACCAAAAAGATTGATACTTGTGTTGCCTGCTATGTTGTGAATGCCACGCTTTTCAAAGTCATGCATCCCGTTGCCTACTGTTAAGCTACCACGGCTATGTGCATCAATATGCAATCCGTCATTGCCATAGAGAGACATCATATTCTGAAACTTCTTGGTCGAATTGGTCAGTCCAAAAAAAAGTTTACCTTCCAGAATCTTCTGAAAAACTGCTATTCCTACCTCCACTTCCCAGTCTTTAGCTTTGGGGAAGTAGGTAAAATAAAGGGGATCATGCTCATTATCAGCAAACTGGACTGCATAACGCGCGGCATCATCGGATGTGTTAAAAATACCATTGTAAAACATATAAACAGCGCCATCAGAGCCTTTTTGTAAATGCTTCTCTTCTTCTGGCGTTAAATAGCGATACAGAGGTATTTTTCTTCCATAGCTGTCTTTGATATAGTTTCCATTTTTATCTGTTTCGTAGAGAACATTGCCATTTGCATCGTGTACAACCTCTCCGGTGGGATGTTTTTTGACATATGAGATTTGATAAATTTTATCAAGGTAACCAAATCCTTCATCGGATAAATCATTGATCATGTCTAAGCGATTATGCACGGCTCCCTCAAGCGATGTAACGTCTATCGGTGCTACAGCCTGGTGGGCTGCTGCAGTATTGCGGTTGAGGGAAGCGATGATTTGTCCAGTGTCTTGCCCTATTGCCCTTTGGTTGGCTTCACCCGTTAGGATGATAGTACCATTACTGATAGCGGATTTGGTTTCCCCTTCTGCGTTATCCTTAGCTTTGCCATGGTTTAAAACATTCTTGGTAATATTCTTTACCGTGTCATTTCCAGAAAGGCTAAAACCATGGCTGCTGGCTGTCGCA
>NZ_BAABIZ010000084.1:0-2466 GCF_039543045.1 Bartonella jaculi | reverse complement strand
GTAAAAGTGATGTCGCGTTATACAAAATGGATTGTACTCATTATACTCTTATTAGCGCTTGATTTTTCACGTATTATGGATGCGTTTGTAAGTATTTTTACACAAAAACCAAATATCCGACTCTAAATATACTTCGAGATGTGCAAAATTTTTAGCCTATAGATTTTTAATTTTGCACGTTTCATGGAGGCATGAGATAATGTCTTTGCATATTTAAAACAGTGGTTTTCAAAACATTGAAAAATTGTCATAAACGCAATTCAGAATGTGAACCAAGCCGTAAAAGTTCTAATGTCTCATCATTAGGCTTTCGATAGATCAAAACCAAATCTGGTTTGATATGGCAATCACGACAGTTCCGCCATTGACCTGTTAGTGTATGATCTCTCCACTGTACTTTGAGGGGTTCATTTGCCGCTAATGTTTTGATCACAAGCAGCAAATCTGTCTCTAATGTATCAGCATATCTCCCCCTACTTTCACGTTTAAGATCACGCCGAAAAGACTTCGTATAAACAATTTCCCGCATAGCTAACTAAAATCACTTTGCAGATTTACATACTTCGGCTTTATCCTTACGAATCATGGCGCGCAAACCATCCAATGACGTACGTTCAACACGCCCCATCTCTGCATCTTCTATAGCCTGCAATGTTTCCGGATTGGGTTGAAAGAGATCAAGTGGCAATGCTTTATCTCTAGCAATTCGAGTCATAAACATACGGACCGCATCTGATACAGTTAAGCCCGTAGATTTTATCACTGCACTTGCAACTTCTTGAACTTCATCAGGGACGCGTGCTTGAATTTTACCCATTTGCTTCAATCTCCTATCTATTTGTACTACAGTGTACTACATTTAAGACTCATGTCAAGAGATTTATCTAATAATTCCCTCCCCGCTTTTACAACGGGGAGATGAACCATACTTTTAAAATTAAGCAGCTTTCACAACAGATCTTGCTAAAACCTGCTTTGCTTCTTTAATAAGAGCTTTATATTTTCTGTTCTCTTCATCTACTCTAAAAGCATCAACAAGACGCACATGGATAGGACCTAAAAGATACAAAGCTTTTTCACCAGCATTCATACCCTCCCAATGACTTGGTAAATCAAAGCGTTTATCACTATCATAATCAACAGATTGGTTTCTTAGTTTCTTTTCACACTCAATAAAGTAACGTCGTGCTTGACGTCCTTTCTCATTACGTTCCACCATTGAGAGCTCTTTCGCCATGTCTAAAGTGATGTGGTATTCTGTACTTGGACGACCGCCTTGGAGGTTTTCGCCAAAATTGGCGAAAACTATATAATCCTGATTTTTGAGAAAGCTGTATTTGTTAATACGGTCTTTAATCCAATTGGAAAAGTCTCGTTTTACTTCTAAAAACACATGTAATTCACGCGCATTAACGGTTTGAATAATTTCTTGTCCAACAGCTTGTTCTGATATTTTAATTAGAGTGTTCATCTTATTAGTCCTTTGTTTTATACGTTAAAGTATCCAGGGCTAAAACAACCGAACTAATACAGCCCTTCGTATCTTTAGGTTACCCTTGGACATACACACGAAGACCCTGGACAAAAATTCTTATGATGGGCAACAGATCTTTCGGGATACTGTTGAACCGATTAGTTACGAGGTGTTTTAAGCCTGCCAATCAGACTATAGCTGTTCACAGAAACTGTCAATTATTTTTTGAAAAATCCTAAAAGTAATGACATCCAACAAAGAATGCCGGGTGCTAGAAAACACGGTACACAGTCCGTCGTTACGCTTTCCCCGAAAGGGTATTGTATAGCGTAACTACACCCGACAACATTATTATACGCGTGTAGCATACAATGAGTCAAAGCCTTTAATTTGCGGAGAAGAGATTGTTTCGGCAATCTATCCGCTGTGTATTTAAGGTGTTTTCTAGGCACCTTTTTTGACAATAGACACATTGTTATAACTCTGTCAAGTCGCTCCTGTTATAAATGAAGCCCACTGTTCCAATAGAGCATATCGTTGTTCTAAAAAATCTGTTCGCATATAAGCTTTGGTCACTGAACTCCCAACGGAATGCGCAAGAACAGTTTCGGCAATCTCAAATGGTGTTGATGTTGTTTCTGCTATCCAATCCCGTAAGCTTGAACGGAAACCATGAGGGCGATAAGTTAAACCACAAACTGTCATATATTTTGCCATGCTTGCATCAGAAATTGGCTTGCCGGTAAGACCAGAAAAGAGAAACCCTTTTTTCTCAAAAGGGAGAGATCTTTCAATCACTTTCAAAGCTTCATGACTTAATGGCACGCGAAAATCTGAAACTTTTCCCACAATACCCTTCATATTTTCTTTTGGTATTGTCCATATATTTTTATCTATTTGTTCAAGACGCAAATATCGCAATGGATATGACCGTACTCCAGTCAAAATCAGAAGCTTCAGTGCTAAATTTGAAAGAATCTTATCATCTAAAT
>NZ_BAABIZ010000083.1:0-2492 GCF_039543045.1 Bartonella jaculi | reverse complement strand
GCCTGTGGAGAGGAAGGCTCTGGCCAATGTCTTGTGACTTTGGTGAAACCAGCCTCGAAGAAGCAGGAAATCAACAGTAGATGTAATCAGAAATGAGAATATTTACGTAAGTTTGATAGAACGGTGTAAAAGTCAAAAGAAAGTGATAAAAATAATAAGGTATTTTATAACATAAATATTTGAAAATATTAGAAAAAATATCAAAAAAAGACAATAAAACAGTTGACAATAAATGCGGATTTTGTTCATAATGGATAAAACAAGGGTATAGGAAGCTTGTTTTTCTATAAAGACACGGTGCTGTTTTAATAGTCTGTATGATGATGGACATACTCTTTTGGATAAAAATTTATCTATTTAGCTTACGTTGTGTTTCAAAGTGCCATGCCGCTGCTTCATATTCAGCTTCTTCAGCAGATATTACATCACCAGCATGAGCGGAATTAATCCCAAATTGGACTTGTTCCCGAAATCATAAATTGTATGCACTCTTTTCTTTTTGCTCTTTTATAATATCACACATTTGGCTTCTTCTCTTTCTCTGTTCTAAAGGATAAGATTTTAGAGATTACAGAATAAAAAACATCCCGTACAGGTTTATTTTATTGCAATAAAAATGAAAAATGATAAAATCATCCCGAAAGGGATTATTATGATTGAGAGCAGAATGAAAATATTGGGTTTTATCGTTAGAAATACACGTAAAAAACAAGGATTAACACAAGAACAGTTAGCAGCTACATCGGGGGTTGGTGTGCGATTTATCCGTGATTTAGAAAGAGGCAAAGAATCTTGTCATGTTGGAAAAACCATACATGTGCTTTCAATGCTTGGTCTCGATATCCAGATTGGAAATGAAAAGATATGACCCGTATACTTGACGTTTATTTGCACCCAAAATTAGTTGGTCAATTGCATCAAGAGAAAAGTGGAGATCTTACGTTTCTCTACGATAATGACTATTTGCATCAAGACTTACAGGGGATCTCTGTTTCGCTTCCTCCTCGTGTTGAAGGTTATAAAGGTCAAGCGGTAAAAGCTTTTTTTTCCGGTCTCTTACCTGATGAAAATGTAAGACATCGTTTAGCAACTTACTTAGGTCTTTCTGAACAAAATGCTTTTGCTTTGCTTGAAGTTGTTGGGGGAGATTGTGCCGGAGCTCTTGCTTTATATCCACATGGACAAGTTCCGAATTTGCCAACAGATGATATAGAAACTCTTGATGATGCTCAGTTAAAAGAAATTCTTGAGTGTATTAAACGTCGTCCAATGCTTGCGGGAGATGATGGTTACAGATTATCTCTTGCTGGAGCGCAAGATAAATTAGCGGTTGGCTTTAAAGATAACCATGTTCAACTCATTAAAGGAGGCGCGCCGACCACTCATATTTTGAAACCACTGATTGAACATATTAATGATAGTGCACATAATGAACTTTTCTGTATGAAATTGGCAAAACTCATAGGCATTAATGCGCCAGAAGTGCATTTACATTTTGCGAATAATACACCTTACTATCTTATAGCTCGATATGATCGTGAAATAGTTTCTAACGAAACGGTGTTACGTATTCATCAAGAAGATTTTTGCCAAGCACTTAGCATTGCCCCAGAATTTAAATATGAATGTGAAGGAGGACCTAGTATTGCCGCATGTCAAACCATTATTTTTCGGCATACGTTGCGTCCTGCTGTTGATCAACTTAATTTCCTTAATAGGGTTATTTTTAATTATTTAATTGGTAATGCCGATGCGCATGGTAAAAACTTTTCACTACTCTATAAACAGAAAAAACCAGAACTTTCTCCTGCATATGATTTGTTAAGTACGGCTATTTATCCAGATTTATCTCAAAAAATGGCTATGAAAATAGGAGGAAAATATATGCCTAAAGATATATATTTACGTCATTTTTATAAAATGGTTGCGGATACTAAAGCTGCTCAATCTTCCTTAAAAAAGCAAATAAAAATAATGACCGATTCAATCAGTGATAAAGCAATCAAATTAAAAAAAGAGCTCGAGGGTGAAGGTTTGCATTCTGAAGTTTTTGATGCAATTATCACTGTTATTCAACAGCGCTCTCAACATTTAAAATTTTAATCTCCTTCCTTTGGCTACCTTTCTTTCCTAAGTAACGAAGCTTTACGGCGCTATGGATAAATTTCTTAGTGCTAAGGAGAATACTAATGGCTCACAATGTGAAGTGAGAAAAATTCTCAATTTTAACTCTTGATATATATAAAAAAAGCATTGTTTTGAGTACAATGTACTCAATTGAAGAGGAGTTTTGGATAATGGCAAGAATTCAAGTCCATGTACCAGATGCTATCAAACACTTTTCAGAAGAGGTTATTCAATCTACGGGTTTACACAGTTTACTTGTAATCTATTTATATCTATGTAATAATACGTATTATGAATAGATTTGTTGGGATAGGTAAGGCCGCTCAAGCTTTGGGGGTTTCTATTAGCACTCTACGACGTTGGGA
>NZ_BAABIZ010000082.1:0-2563 GCF_039543045.1 Bartonella jaculi | reverse complement strand
AAGCTTTAGAAACAGAACCCACAGCTGTGGAATAATCACTTTTCGCTGTTGTATAATCATTCTCCACGGATATACCATTTTCCACCCTCTCTGCATTATATTCGGAACCTATTGCAACACTGCTTTTACCCATGGCATGCGCCATGCGGCCTATAGCCATGCTATCTTTTCTGGTTGCCTTCGCCTCACTACCAACAGCTATAGCGTAACCTCCCTCTACTTGTGCATTGGAACCAAAAGCTATAGATGCCACATCTTTCGTCTTAGCACGACGTCCAATAGCAATGGATTCTTCGCCATCTGCTATTGTACGTGCCCCTGGGGGAAGGGGGTTATTACTGTCCCTACCTTCGCTACCTATTGCGATACTGCCTGCACCTACGCTATGAGCCAAATGACCTACAGCAACGGCAAAATTTTTCTCCGACTCTGCGCCATAACCAACAACAACTGAGTCTGAAGCTTTTACTTTTACATCCATACCAACAGCAACAACATCAGCAGCTACACCGTTTATCTTAGGAATTGTTCCATTACCAACCACCACACTCGTGGTATCTCCTGCGTTACGTTGCAATCCGGCATTATGCTTTATTCTCGTGATTGTATCATTGCGCGGAGTATCAAATACATCGATGATCGCCGTATCTTCACCATTCTGCGCAAACTGTTGAACGGCATAGTTATTATCCACTAAAGATCTTGTAGCGATGAGAGATCTTTTATATTGTTCCTTCGCGTCCAATGTTCTTTCCGATGGGCTCATACCATCTTTGGAATTATTATCACCTTTTTTAGAAAGGGTATTATTTAGGAAGTTTGCATAATCAACAGAAGCATTCACTTTTGCTACTTTTGCCGTATTCAGTGCTGTTATATAACCTGCCTTGGATGAATCAGGAGCATTAGCATTGTTCTGACCATCATAAGCAGCAATCCTTTTATTGTTCCCTTGAGAATAGATCGCTGTTGCCTTCTCCATACTTTGAAGAACTTGTTGATCTATTATATCAATTATATCAATTTTTTTTGCCCATACAGGAGATGCACTTGATAAAAGAGCGACCATTGCCGTTCCCAACGAAAGCTTTGAAAATAAAGCTAAACATCGAGAAATAGGCAAAGTGCCCAAACTATGTGGTCTCTTTAATGTGGCAGATAATTTTTTCATAACAAGCTCTCCAATGAGAAAATTCTAAAAGCATATCTAGAACATAAAAAAGACACATTTCAGTGTTAATTGACTATCGATGATAGTGACTTGATCAAATCATATATCAAAGTGTTTGATCAGAGTAGGAACATTCTGAGTCTTTGTTTTTATTTCCTGCATGCTTTCTATGTTGGAATCTAAATGTAAAAACTGTTTAGTGAACTTGGAAATGACACATTTAGATCTTAGAGGAATTAGTATACAATCTTCGCTGTTTTGATTTTAAAAGGGGTTTTTCTGTATTGTGAAATATTAAAAGCGTTTTACTTACTAAGGGTTTTATTACTTAAAAGAGTACTTTCAAAGGTGTTTTGTTGCTTTGGAAGTTGTTTTTTTCTCTTTTTTATTAAGAAGTATTTTTTCTTAATAATAAGTAAATTTAGGTCTTGCAGTTTTTAAGGGAAATTTAGCTCTTTTAAGGAATTCCGATCTATAGCGTTTTTTTATCAAACGCAATGTGATAGTGTGAATTCGTTCTGCTGTTATCTTTTTGCCTTTTACGCATCACTTCCCCCTTTGAGTTATCAATTTATCGAAATGAGTCTTACTAATATACTTTTTCTAGCACTATAGGCTCTTTAATAAAATGGCAACAGAAAAGTAAAACTTTTTGTCAATTTGAATAAAAATATACAGTTTTGCATCATTGTGTGATCTTTTTTCAACAAAAGCAGTAACCGTGGGGGATCAGCTATAATGTGTTACAAGATTATGCTGAATACCTCAATATTGTTTGTGAAATATCCGCCTTCCTTTTTTAAAAAAGGCAAATGTGGTTTTTAGTGAAAAATTTCTTTTTATCATTAATCTAGCGTTAAGCTTAGTCCTACACCAACACCAAAGTGACCCCCAGCACTCGTGACAGATACACTAGAACGAATGTTCCCATCTTCAGATGTATAACCAGCACCCAGAGCAAAAGCAGTTTGGTTGAGCCAGATACCACTCCCAATTGCAATACTTAACTTTCCTGGTGAGTCATTGTAACGTAAATTAGATACCGCCAGCCCAATCGCTGCCGCTTGTCTGGCTTCTTTCCGAACATCCTCAACTGCATAATTCAACTTTTCAAACTTCATATCTGTATAGGACTTCGACTCGTTAACACCATTAGTAACAAGACTACTTACTTGATCATCCGTATACTTTTTCGCATCATCAAGAACTATCTTCATCTGCTGATCAGTATAATCATGTAACTGACCTCCATTAACCCCTTCCTGAGAGCCCGTTTCAATTTTACCATCAGCTACATTGTCTATCAAGACTGGATCACTTTCATTCCCACCTACTAAGGTGATGCTATTCTTCTTCTTGCCATCAGCATCTTTATCATAATTAACTGCTCCA
>NZ_BAABIZ010000081.1:0-2582 GCF_039543045.1 Bartonella jaculi | reverse complement strand
TCTAAATCCTCTTCCCAGTCACTTAAAGCCTCACTCGAAAGCCGATCCAATTCGTCGTGATGTTTTCCACCCTGCTCTTTTTTCCCCCCTTCTTTTCTTGTCACACAAACATCAAAAGCACCCCCACAATCAGCACAAACATGCGCTTTTTGTTGCCCCGCATCATCAGGCGCAAGAGAAGCAGCCTTTAAAACATCTTCTCCCCTTTTTGGTTGCGAAAAACCAATCTTATTGCGCACTTCCTGCGCCTCAACACGCAATCCTAGAGGCACAAGTTTTTCTAAAGCATCGCTAATGGCTTTAATATCTTCATTTTCCGAAATCGGCCAATAGACAAGGGGGTAGCGCTCTTGGCGCCCAAAATTAATCTCAACAAACGGTACAATCAGATCACGGTTAGCCGTCAATGCCAATTGCCGTGCATCAGCTCTGGCAATATCATGGCGCACATTTTCATGAATGCGCGCTTGCGAAAAGGACGACCCATCATCCGTCGTCATGGTTTGCCCCAACACCCCTTTAGAGATCTGTCGATCTAAATATTCAGCCTTTGCGGCAAAAACCGCATTGCCACTGCCCCCAGCTGCCTCAATAAACTCAATCTCCATCTCTTTGGGAATAATTGCCGCCGCATCACTGGATAAATCACGCACCGCTTGAATAAGAACCCGCCGCTCTGCTTGAGAAGAGCTCGCACCATATTTACCTACACGCAAAGGCATGCCATAAACTTCTAAGAAAGCCATCCAATCTTTCAAGGTATAAGACTTAAACAAAAATGCCCAAGCCGCAAGTCTGGCAAGCCCAGAGCGGATTGGCAATCCACTTTTTAACTTTGGTCTGTGAATGGAAAATTTATAAGCAGGCAGTTCACTTCCGTGCAAAGATCCCTCTTCTTTTAAACGCAAATGAAAACCGTCTCGCCTATCCAATTGAAAAAACCGCTGGTCACGCCACCTCCATGCAACCGGCCACCATTCTTTGGCACTCTTATCCCACAAGGTTTCAACAACCGCATAGCCTTTGCCCAAAGCATCTAACAAATCCGTCACATAATCATCAACAAAGGTAGGTGCACTAATCATTTCTCGAACAGCATCGGCAATTTTTTTGTCCTGTGCACTGTCGCTTGCCGCAATCACCCCAGGCTCCACCCCTGTGAGGGCATTTTTACGCATGCCAAGCACCGCACGATAATGCAAATCACGCTCTTCCATATCATCCGCGAGTTGGAAAAACTGCTCTGGATGCCCTCGTGCTGCCTGTTGCAAAATATCAGCAAGTTGAAGAGGTGTTAAACCACTGACAATAGTTTGTGACCACACATCACGAATACCACCAATGCTTGGGCTTGCCACTTCCCGTTCCAATCCCTTTATATGAAGCGCCCTACCCCATTGATCAACCAGTTTTACCATCTCATCATCCCATCAATATATCTTTGATCTCGTCGTTGAAAAAAAAAGCGTTGAAAAGAGCGGACTTTCATCAAAACCATAAACCTCTCTCACAGGCGTATATTCGTAAATTTCCGGCGTCTGGCGGCTGGCAAAATAAGCCAAAGCGCAAGCAATAGCACTATCCCCATGGCGCATAAAACCATCACTGCCTTTAAAACGATGATTGTCTGGAATTTTCACAATGCCATTGACATAAGCAAGCGCCTGATGATCTGCCACAATGTCACTATCGCGCGGCAAAACAATGGACCCATCCCCAAAGGCTTCTAAATAAGCCGGCATTTCTTTGCTATACCAACTTTGTGACAATTGAATCTCTTGCACACACGCCCCATAACGCTGCGCTGCTTTTTCGGCTAAATAAGCCCCATTGCCCCGCGCATCTAACGCGCCCCCTAACAAACGTGGCAGTCCACTAACCCCATAAAATAAAATCTCTCTTTGTTGATCAAACGGCATATTGCGCAATTCCACCATAAACCGGACACGGCGTACCAAATCTTGTCCCACTTCCATCACCACAATCGAGGTGGCATCACCGCTGCGCGCAAAATCAACCCCAAAAACATGTTGACGACGCCGATCAAGCCGAACATGCAGAGGCTTTACATGCTTCTCACACCAAGCAAACGCCGCTTGGCTTCGTTGATCATCCGATTGGTTTTTAAAACCATCCGCACAAGCAAAACGCAGCACCGCAATATCAGGTGCACAACAATTTTCAATCTGCAAACGTGTTAAAGCTGCCCCTTCTTGATCAGCCGGTATGGCATCCAACTCTTGCCGCATGGCACTCAAACGCACCCCATAAGAGGCACGGATTTGCTTCTCCCATTGTTGTTCTGCTCCTCTACTCCACCCCTCCCCCTTCATGGCGCAAACCCGTTTAAACAAACCATTTTTAACAGCTATACCAAAGGGGTAACGATGCAGAGAAAAAGGAACCTTCCCTGCGCGCGCCTCACGGATCAGTTCATTGAAAGGATTAAGCACCCCATTGTGTGTTGAGATCACACGGATTTTACCCCCCCAAATTAACAAAGCATTCACCGCATCCAAAACAGCGCGCACATCTTGATGAAACGCTGCCTCATCAATCACCACAATGCCCTGTAGTCCACG